>JAFZOA010000468.1 GCA_017550775.1 Ruminiclostridium sp.
CCTGTCCATTAACAGGCAGCCCAGATAATTCGCGGCATGAGGGCTGCCGTTACGGTCGGCGAGCATGAAGTATCTTATTGCCTCCCTCACCTCGCCGTCATTATAATACTTCTCGCCGAGGCAATACTGTGCGTCCGCATCGCCGCGATCCGAAAGTATATTGAGTTTTCTCATCGTATCTTCTGTGTATTCAAGTTCCATGATTCTTTTCTCCTTTCGCAGGGGGCATAACGGTGTAAACCGTTATGCCGGTATGGAACGATCTTCTTTCCGGTTTTTATCATAGCCGCCAAGCAGAAATTCTTCTATATCTGCAAATTCGTCCCAGATATCGGGCTCTGTTTCCTCGGGCATGACTCTTTCCGAGAATACCGGCTGCTGTCCGCGCTCAAGTATCATCATGCGGTCGAGGGGCATATAGAGTATATTCTCCAGCGGCTTGTTCGCACGCTCCGAGATGTAGTGCGCCGTTTCGAGATCCTGTCCACCGAGATAGAGAAGGTGGTCGCAGTTGTTGATGATCGTGCGCGCCCTGTAATGGTCATACAGCGCATCGAGCTGAGTTAGGGACTGGATTATGATACTTACCGAAATCTCGCGGGAACGTATCACCGATATGAGCTTATCGAAATCGGGAATGTAAACGTTCGTCGCAAAATCGTCGAGAATTATCCTTACCGGAACATCGAGCCTGCTCGCCGGGCTTTTGTCTGCTGTGCTGCACAACTGCTGGAAGAGCTGCGTGTAGAAGAGATCAATAAGCTTGTCACAGCTGCGGTCTGTATCGCTGATATTAACGAACAGCGCTGTCTTTTCTCTGCCGATATCGGGAAGGAATATACTCTTTCTGTTCTTTGACATCTTCTCATATCCTGCCATATCAAAGATAGACAACGCCATGTGGACGAACTGCAGAATACACGGCCAGGTTCTTTCCGTGACCATTACACTGCGCAGCGACTCGATCTTCCGGTATGCGAAACTCATCGGATCGTACGCGCCGAGTTCAAATATTTTCCTCACGGCTCTGAAAGCGGGGGTATCGACGTATCTGCCCTCGGAGTCGATAACGAGCACGCCCAGCGACTTGCTCAGGATGCTGACCTCGGTAAGATTCTGTTTGTTATCGGGATATGTTTCAAGCACATACGCGATCAGAGCCGCAATAGTGTCCTGCGCCCTGAAATACCAGAACTTCTCGTTATCGTTTTTGTCAACGGGGCAAAGGGCAGAGGCGATGCGGCAGATATCGCTTTCGTCATATCTGCCGTTCCGTGTTTTTCTGATGTACCTGAGGGGATTGTAGCCGCAGGAATTGCCCGGTTCTACAAAATCGAGAGTGCGTACATGGTATCCTTCCGCTTCGAGCCGGCTCGCGAGCTTGCGGTAAAGGTTACCTTTAGTGTCTGCAATTACATAGCTGCCGTATGTGCCGAGAATGTTCGGGATAACATATCCGGAAGTCTTTCCGCAGCCGCTCGGCCCAATTATAAGATCGTTGTTGTTGAGTTTTGTTCTGTGCGTGTCGTTGAGTACTTCGAAGCCCTTTGCAAGTGTTCTTGTTGTTGTCATATCACATTCTCCTTTCATACTATCGCGGTCGCGAGACCGAATTCAATTGCTTCCTCCGCCTTGAAATAAGCGTCGTTCCTGGTGATCTCCGCTATCTCATCGGCAGGTTTTCCGGTTCTTTCCGCTATGATGCCGCAGAGCGTATCACGCAGATCGGTAAGACGTTCGAGCCGCTCGAACAGTGAGCCCGGTTTTTCATAGCCTCCTCCTGCGGCAGCCGGGTCATGTATCATGAGCTGAGTGTGCGGGTACATCTCGCGCTTTTCTCCGGCGAGGAAAAGTATCGCGCCCATGCTCGCCGCCATTCCGATACATACCGTTCTGACCGGCGACTTCATGCTCCTGATGTAGTCATACACTCCGAGACCGGCTCTGACCTCTCCGCCGGGACTGTTGATGTAGATCGTGATCTCCTTGCCCGGGTCGGACATCTCAAGACACATCAGCTCCCTCAGAAGGTCAGCCATTGTTTCGGGGTTGACATCGTCCGTGAAGAAAATGTTACGTGTGCGATAGAGTTCGCTCATCAGCGTCAGGGCATCCAGACCTCTTGAACTTTCCTTGCATATTACCGGTATCTCATAATTTGCCATGATGTTTTCTCCTTTCATGATCCGTTGCCGCTTATCAGGCGGCAAGTCTGTTTCTTATTACCGAGTCGATCGAAACGCGGGTGTTGTGACCTTCGGTGGAATGTCTTGTCACAGTACAGATAACCTTTGTGCCAAGCGGCAGCCTTGAGAACTTAGCAACCGCCGTTTCACCGCTGTCAAGCCGAAGGAACAGCGTGTCACCTTTAATGTAGGTGATGACAGCGCAGCAGCTGTCGTGGATATCGTATGTGTTTATCGTATCGTTCATGATGTTTCTCCTTTCGGTCGTTTGTCCGGTGGTATGAAAAAAGCTTCCCGTCATACGGAAAGCTCATTTTCCTTCTTTTTCCTGTCAACGGGATAGACCCTGTCGAAGATAAGATGCTCGATGTATTTCGGACTGTTTTTTTATGAAAAGTTCAGATATTTCCGCAGCCGTCATGAATTCATAGCTTTCGTCGTTGAAGCTCACCACGTACTCCGTGTCCTCGCTGCCGAGGTCCACAATGTAAAGATCTCCGTAAAATCCGCTTATCTTCCGGAGCTTACCGTACACACATATTTTCGCGTAGACAGTCGCTCCGTTGTCGGCCACATCGTAAGCGAAGGTGAATGTTTCGAGCCCTAAACGGTCCATTCTTATAAGCGAATCAGGTACTGTCAGTGTCAGTCTGTCTGTGTTGTTTGTCATGTCGATCATCCTTTCTGTGTCGGTGGTGTTGTTTCTGATGTAGTTGAGTTCTGCTGTGTTTGTCATGTCGTTTGTCCTTTCTGTGCAGGTGTTGTTGATGTTGATAATGTTTCTGTTGTTCATGATATTTTCTCCTTTCGGTCATCGTGGTTTGTTGGTTGATTTTTATCGTTACAGCTGTGTTCGCCTTATTATTATCGCGCTCCCCGTTGGAGTCGGATTTTACGCCCCTGCGAACTGGGGCGCTGCCACTGTCCCGGACGAGCCGGGGCGCGGCTATTCAGTTTTCAAGGTGCTGTGTCTGAATAAAATATAACACACACCGCCTGCGTTTCCGTGAATTTCACGGCGCAATAAAAAAACGCCGCCTGCAAAACAATGCAGACAGCACTTGCCATATAACCACTGCAACGTCGAGAACGGAAAGCGTGCGCTCGATACGATATATGAGCGGATAGTTTCTGCGAGAAAATAAAAGGTCATGAGCTGTTGATCCTTCCGCAAGCAAATGTGAAATTCGTGGAATATATGAATATGTTGCCTTTCGGCTGATAGAACCTGATGCAGCCGCCGGTCTGGTGCGCCGTATTCAGAGTGCCGTGCTAAAGCCTGGCGAAAATCCCGAAAGATATCTTATTCCGTCCGGACAAAAAGCCCGGCACTGCCTTGCGGCTGTGTCGGGCTTCGTTGATCAGTATTGATGTCTGAGATCAGTTGCCGGATGTTCATGAAAAATCATGAAGTATTTGTTTGCTTGCCGGTAGTTCGGGATGTTTTTTTGCGATCGAAAGAGCTTCATCAAAATATTCCTGTGATCCGGTTACGCGACACATTAATATCAACGAAATTGTGCAACAATTCAGATAATCGGGATTTTCGGGATAGGTGTCCTTTAGCTTTTTTTGAATTTCAAGTACTTCCTTATAAAGCACCATAGCTTTATTAAGGTCATTCTGAACTTCGTATATCCCGGCAACTCTTAAAAGTAATTTCGAGTAATCATGCAGATAATCGGGATTCCCGGGGTATGTATCCTTTAGCTGCCTGAGAATTTCAAGTGCTTCATAATAAAGATCCAGAGCTTTATTATGGTCATTCTGAAATTCGTATATCCCGGCAACATTTGCAAGCGATATCGAATAATCACGTAGATAACCGGGATTCTCGGGGTATGTATTTTTAAGATACTTAAAGATCTCCGATAATTCCGTATAATACTTTATCGCTTGTGAAAAAGCGTTGCTTTTTTCAAAGGAACCTCCCAAAGCCTCTAATTTACTTAGGTACACAAAATTACTGCACACCTCGTCATAAGCTTTTTTGTGAGCCCTCTTTTTGCTCCGGCGCAGCATCTGCGTCGTATAGAGCATCATATACTCGTCCATGTCCTCGGGAGCGTCCTTGTATACAGACAGGCACGCTTCGGCAAGGCCCGAAATGCCGTCCTCTGTCGAAACGAAGTAGCCTGTATC
>JAFZOA010000469.1 GCA_017550775.1 Ruminiclostridium sp.
ATTTATTTTGAACAGGGGTGATGACAATGCCTGTATTCGGAAAAAGAAAAAAGAAAGCGGCATCTGTCAGCGCTCCTCAGCAACAGCAGCCTGCGTTCAGCGGAAATATAGCGCCGTTCAAGCTCGAACTGCTTATAACAATTGTCGAAAAAAACAAGGCAGAGTTCTATACCGACCTGATACAGTCCTATGATGCGAATTTCCAGTTCTCCGCGCCCGCCCACGGGACGGCGAAAGCCGATATCCTCGACTATCTCGGACTTGCGGACACGGACAAGACTGTGATATTCAGCGTTGTGAGAAGTGACCGTCTCGATGACATAGTTTATATGCTCGATACGAAGTTCAGGACGGTCCGCGGAGGTAAGGGAGTTGCGGTCTCGGTGCCTTTCACAAGCGTTATCGGATCGTCGGTATATGCGTTCCTGTGCAATGCAACGGGCTCGGTAAAGGTAGATGAATGATATGGATAAAAACTATGAAATGATATTCTGCATAATAAATTCGGGCTTCTCAGAGACGGTAATGGACGCCGCAAGAGAAGCCGGAGCCCGCGGCGGTACTGTTATCCGTGCGCGCGGAACCGCGAACAAGGAAGCCGAGGAACTTTTCAGTATCACCGTTCATCCGGACAAAGAAGTCCTTATGATACTTGTCCCGAAAGAGATCAAGGACGCTGTTCTTGAGGCCGTGTATAAATCGGCTGGAATGAACACTGCGGGTCAGGGCATCGCCTTTTCTATGGCAGTCAACAAGACGGTAGGGCTGCAGTAATAGAGAATAGTGAAAAGTGAAGAGTGAATAGTGAATAGTTGTTGGATCCGCTTCGCGGATGATATCTGAATTGTGACAAAAGAAAAAGTTATGTAAAAATGTAACCTTTTGCCGGATTGCGGAGTGTTTTTTATGAAGACACCAAAGAAACGGAGGTAAAAAACTATGAAAATATCACATTTGAAGGATTATAAAGCACCGAAATACGCGGCACGTATAGCGGCTGTTCTCGCTGTTGCTGCGGCAGTTTCAGGCTGTAAAGGCCCCGTTATTGAAGGTACAGCTCCGATGCCGGAGAATACGACGACAACTCCTGCTCCTGCGGCGGCTAAGCCGGATCCGGCTGCTGTGACACTTCCCGTGACAGAAAAGCCGACTACCGAAGGTACCGTTGTTACAACGACCGAGGACGAGATAGCGTGCACTCAGCTTGAGGGCGATGTCGCCGTACCCGATGATACGACCGCAGTAGTCGGCGTTGGCTCGATTTTCTCGGCTCTCGGCGCCATTAAGGACAGAATTTTCGGGGGTGGCCAGCCCGAGCTTATGGGCGATGTCCCGAACACGGAAGAACCCGATCCCGAGCCCGAACTTATGGGAAAGGTCGCAATGACGCGGGATACCGAACCCGAATTTGAGGGTGTGGTGCCTGAGCCTGTCGATACGACCGCACCCGAACTTGAAGGTTCAATTGAAGTGAATACCGACGATTATCCCATGCTCGAAGGTGACGTTCCCGCTTACAGCGAAAGATTTGACTCTATGATCGATTATTCGGAGAGATCTGTGCCGCTGTTTGAAAAAGCGTTCGGAAAAGAAATGTACTTCGTGAACACGAATGATGAAATGTACTACAGAACATACGAGATCGGCGATATTCTTTTTGAGATGAGAACATATTTAGACTTCGGGAACGGAAAGAACAAGGTTATATATATCGCGTTCTTTGTGCGCGGCTCAGAGCTTGACAATGCCCTGCAGAACGATAAAAGATCAGTCGCGGTGGGCGAGGGATATATCCTTGACTTTGACAAGGCAGGGAAGAATATACTGCTGTTTGTTCCGTATGATTACCATGAAAAACCGCTTGAACAGAGCGTATGTGACGGTATAGCTTCGGGACTCAAAGAAAAAGGTTTGTTAAAATGAATTTTACACTTCATCTTACCGAAAACTGCAATCTTGCATGTAAATACTGCCCTAACCCGAAAAGCGTGAAAAGAATGTCCGAAGAAGTCGTATATGCAGCCTGTGATCTCGCGTTCTCGAAGGGAACTATCGGAGGGCTGTGCTTTTTCGGCGGAGAGCCGCTTCTCGAAAAAGAGCTTATTTACAAGGCTATAGACCGTTGTAACGAGCTCGCGGAAAAGACGGGGAAGAAGACCGGATTCCGTATGACGACGAACGGCACGCTTCTTGACAGCGAATTCATTGCCCGCGCGAAAGAATGCGGAATGGTCATTGGCGTATCTTTTGACGGGATAACGCAGG
>JAFZOA010000470.1 GCA_017550775.1 Ruminiclostridium sp.
AACGCTCTCGCAAGCTTCAGTCTGCCGGTCATGCCTTTGGAGAGCTTTCCCGCGGGAGTTTTCGCTGCGTCCGAGAGTCCCACCTTTGCCAGCGCGCCAGTTATGCTGCTGTTCGGCAGGCCGTATATCCGCGCGAATGTCAGCAGGTTATCATAGCATGAAAGCCGCTCGTAAAGCCCGAAATTGTCCATCGTTATACCGAACCGCTTGTGGTCGGCACCGGTTAGCTTCCGGGAGTCCTTCCCGCCTATGTACGCAGTGCCGCTGTCCTGCGTGAGCTGTCCCGTCAGTATCTTTATCAGCGTGGTCTTGCCGGCCCCCGACGGGCCGAGAAGCCCGAATATTTCGCCGCTCTCTATCTTGAGGTCAATACCGCCAAGAACTGTCTTGTTTCCAAAGGTTTTTGTGATACCTTCTGTCTTTATTGCACTGTTCATATCACTTCTCCTCCTTTATCCGTTTCAGCGCCTCATCGAGCTTGCGGTTCTCCTGTCGCTCCGCCGCCGTGGATATTATCACGCTTACCGCACAGCTCACCGCGAAGCAGACTATGAACATCACCCACGCGAGCGGGTCGTTCGCCGGGAACCAGCCGAAAAGGAACACGCATCCGATTATTACCGCGAACACGCTTGCGAACATCGCCGCGATCCTTGCCCCGAGCGGCATATTCTTTATCAGCACATCGCTCATGAATACCATTCGCAGTATCATCACCACAGTCAGCGCGAGCAGAAATTGCAGGCTTGTCGCAACGCTCACTCCGGCTCCTGCGAGCGAGAACATCGTCGAATAACCCTCCGCGTCGCTTCCGAACAGCAAACAGAAGATGTTCAGCAGTCCCGTTGTTATGCCGTATATCATGAATACCTGCGCGAGAAACCTGAAAATTGTAAATCTCTTATCCATTTTATTATACCCCCAGTCGTCTTTTGAGCTCGTCGGCGTATTGCCGCGAAACTATCATCTGCTCGCCGTTTTCGAGCGTCAGCCTTAAGCGCCGATCCAGCTCCGCCTTTATTGAACGTATGAACCGCAGCCGCACGAGACAGGATTTGCTGATACGCAGGAACCCGCTCCCGCAGAGCCGTTCCTCCATTTCGTACAGCTTCATTTTTGTTTCATAGCACTCGCTGTCCGTGTAAACGAAGGTTTTCCGATCTACCGACTCTATGTACGCTATCTTTGATATATCGAGTATGAACGCCTCGTTGTCCTTGATGACCGTCATCTGGCTGTCCATGATGCGAAGCGCGGCTATTATGCTTTCCGTTTCGGGCGTGAGCGCCGGACAGTTCACGGTTATCTCGGTGCCGTCAAGGGACGGGTCTATGTTTATTGATATCTTCACGGTATCACCTCTCTCTGTATGCTATCTTACCATAACCGCAGCAAGATTTCAACCCCCCGGAACGTAAGCTGCCAAGTTCGGTACATAAGATGCCGGATATGCTATACCTATTTCCGGATGACCGCCGGCTGTACCCCGGGATTGGAGCACAGTATGTCTTTTTTTGATTTCTCGCGTTAAACCCTTGACAAATAAAGGCTGTCGTTGTATAATATAGTATAATAAGTATATATAATGTTGAATTTTTTGTAAATTATCTACTAAAATTCAGACCAATCGGTTCGACACACAAACATCCAAGCCTGTGCGTATGCCATCGGAATATGATTTTAATGACAATATGCAGACCGTGAGGTGAGTTGTAACATGAATGAGAAGAGACGGCATCCCATACGAAAAAGAATTAACAAGACAGTTCTGCTTATCACCGCTGTGTCGCTTATCATCACAAGCGTGTTCAGCATAATCAGTATGATATCGATACAGAGAAAAGCCGAAGACGCTCTTACCCAGCAGTCAATGGACAACCTGCAGGAAGTCATCAGAGAGAAAACTCTTCTCGCGGACCAGAGGCTCCGGAAATATGCCGAGATAACGAGAGACCTCGCGTATTACGCGGAAGAGATAATCAACAATCCCGAAAACTATAAGCCCCACGCCTTCCCGTACCCCGTAAACCCGGATAATGCCGGTGATCTTACTATTCAGGTCGCAATGGCATACGAGGATATGAAGTGGGAGGATGTCAGGGATATCGCCGAGCTGTATGCGAATGTCGAGCCGCGGTTCTATCCCGTGATGACGCAGAATTCCGATGTCATAACCACCATATATTTCGGTACGACCACCGCCGATGTCATTGTCTGCTACGATGTGCAGTCCGATGTCAAAGCCGGTATGCTCTATTACAACTTCTATGAGACCTCGTGGTACAAGCTCTGCGAGGAGAAGAAGGATCTTGCATTCACGAATGTTTATCCCGACGGCTTCGGCAGAGGCATGACCATAACCTGTGTATGTCCTCTGCACGATAAGAAAGGCAATATATGCGGTATCATCGGCGTGGATATCCTTATCAACGACCTTTATTCCGAGATCATCGATCTTGACCTCGGCGAAGGCACAAAAGTGCTGGTGGCTGACGAGAACAACGACCTTATCTCTCCAGACGAGGAAGTATCGGGAACGGATATGACCGAAGGACGCGATATCGACCGGTCATACATAGAGAGAGCTTCAAGCTATCCTTCCGGCATAATCGCGAAAGAAGGAAGGATCCTCGCATTCGACACCATTGAGAGCGCAGGCTGGAAGGTCTTCGTAAGTATCCCGCAGTCAAGCGTGCTCGAACTCGCAAATACGATCAATCAGGATATCGTCACATCCATTATCATGTTCATCGTATTCTTCCTTATCATCATGACAGTTGTTGTGCTCGGTATTTATGCGCTGTCCGGCACTATCACCAAGCCGATAATCGACCTTAAAAAAGATGTCGGCGAGATAACCGGCGGAAATCTCGACCACCGCGCGAAGATAAAAGACAACGATGAGATAGGCGACCTCGCGGAGAGCTTCAATGAAATGGCATCCTCGCTGAAAGAGCATATAGATACGATCACACAGGTGACTGCGGTAAAGGAACGTATGACAGCGGAACTCAAAGTAGCAACAAAGATCCAGGCGGATATGCTTCCGAAAAACTTCCCGAAACGTGATGATATCGAGCTTTTCGCTTCAATGACTCCGGCAAGGGAAATGGGCGGCGATTTCTACGACTTCTTTATGATCGACGACGACCGTATGGGACTTGTTATCGCCGATGTATCCGGAAAGGGCGTTCCCGCCGCGATGTTCATGATCGTCGCAAGAACTCTCATAAAGATACATACGACCATTCCCGGAAAGCCCTCACAGATGCTCTGGGACATCAATAACACGCTTTGCGCCGACAACCCATCCGGACTGTTCATAACCGCATGGTTCGGCATACTCACCCTTTCGACGGGCGAGCTAATCTCCTCCAACGCAGGTCACGAATATCCCGCTCTTATGCACGAGGACGGAGACTATGAGCTTCTTGAGGGTGAGAATATGCCGCCGCTCGCAACGGTCGAGAACATCGAGTACACCGACGAGATCATAACGCTTCGTAAAGGAGACAAGCTTTTCCTTTACACAGACGGCGTTCCGGAAGCCAAAAGCATGGACGGTAAGCGTTTCGGACTGGATAATCTGCTTGATGTACTCAACAGCAACAGATCTGCCGGACCCGAGGAGCTTCTTGACAGCATCAAGCGCGAGGTAGATGCCTTTAACGGTGACAAAGACCCGTTCGACGATGTGACAATGATGAGTGTTGTATGGAAAGGTGAACAGGAATGAATATCTCGAAGACTAACAACGGAACAGAAATGACGGCAGAGCTTATCGGCGAAGTGGACGCTACAAACGTTACGGAGATAGAGGAAACTCTGCTCAAAGAGATGCAGGGCGTCACCGACATGACCTTTGACCTCGAAAAACTCGAATATATCTCCTCCGCGGGACTTCGCGTTCTGCTCCAGATGCAGAAGATGATGAAGTCTCAGGGCAACATGACGATCAGGAACGTAAACGAGGACGTAATGGAGATATTCAAAGTCACCGGCTTTGTGAGACTGCTGCATATCGTGTAAATTTCTGTCTCACCGTTGGGACTCTGCCCCCTTTTGGGGCAGAGTCCCAAACCCCTGTTGGGGCTCTGCCCCAAACCCCGCCGGGGGCTCCTCGCCCCCCGTCCCCTCGCAAGGGGCTC
>JAFZOA010000471.1 GCA_017550775.1 Ruminiclostridium sp.
CATGCCCCAGGAGGTCTGGTGGGGATATTCAAGCTTGTTGTCCTTGCTGGTGAACTGGATGCCGAAAGCCCTTGCGAAGCCGTCGCCGAAATAGTGGGACGTACCCGCCTGGAGCGCCTTGCCGTCGTGCATCATAGCTTCGATAGCGTAGGTCGATACCGCGCCGGCGAACTTGTCGCTCTCGGTCTTTTTGCCCTTTACGACGGGCATTGCGAGCGCGTCCTCGCAGAACTTTGCGTACACGTTCAGCATACGCTCGGTCTCTTCTATCGCTTCCTCGGCGGTGGCGTGGATAGTGTGACCCTCCTGCCAGAGGAACTCTCTCGAACGCAGGAACGGGCGGGTGGTCTTTTCCCAGCGCACGACGTTTACCCACTGGGTGTAGAGCTTGGGGAGGTCGCGGTAGGAGTGTACTATGTTCTTGTAGTGCTCGCAGAACAGAGTTTCGGAAGTCGGACGGACGCAGAGCTTTTCCTCAAGCTTCTCGCTTCCGCCGAGAGTTACCCACGCACATTCCGGCGCGAAGCCCTCAACGTGATCCTTTTCCTTTTCGAGCAGGTTTTCGGGAATGAACATCGGCATACACACGTTTTCGTGTCCGGTGTCCTTGAACATTCCGTCGAGTATCTTCTGGATATTCTCCCAGATCGCGTAGCCGTAGGGACGTATCGCCATACAGCCCTTGACGCTCGTGTACTCGATGAGCTCCGCCTTCTTGACGATATCGGTGTACCACTGCGCGAAGTCCTCGTCCATTGATGTTATAGCCGTTACGGCTTTCTTTTCAGCCATTTCATATCCTCCGTTTCGTTTTGTGATAAAACATCTTATCTATTATACCCTATTTTTCAATAATTTGCAAGTCTTTTTTTGCCCCCGCGCATTGTAGCCGCGGACTGAAAAATAAACAAAAAAAGGTCTTGAAATTCATACATAGTTGTGATATAATGATAAACAGGACCCAAAGTAAAACCTGATCGGTAATGACGGAGGAGTTAATAATGTCGCACGCTTCAAGATTTGAAAAAGACGGGATCAGAAGACTTGTGCTCATAGTTGACGACGAGCACGTAAACAGACGGCTGCTCGGAAGGATCATAGAGGAAAAGTATGACGTGATCTACGCCGAGGACGGAAAAGAAGCCTATGAACTGATAATGAAGCGCGAAAAGACGCTTTCAATGGTGCTGCTCGACCTCATAATGCCGGAAATGGACGGTTATCAGCTTCTCGAAAAGCTTCATGATGACCCCAACCTTTCGCGCATACCTGTCATCGTCCTTACCTCCGAGCATTCCGCCGAGGTGAGAAGTCTCCAGCTCGGCGCCGCGGACTTTATCACAAAGCCCTACGATCTTCCGGAGGTCATACTCGCGAGAGTCACCCGTTCGATCGAGCTTGCCGAGGATAAGAGCATCATAAGCGCTACCGAGAATGACCCCCTTACCGGACTGTATAACCGCGAGTACTTCTTCCAGCACGCAAGACGGTACGACCAGTATTATCCCGATGCCGAAATGGACGCGCTTGTCATCAATATCAACAGGCTCCACCTCATAAACGAGCTTCACGGAAGGCTGTTCGGCGACGACGTGATAAGCTGTATCGCACAGCAGATCAACAGTCTTCTCACAAGAGTGGACGGATTTGCCTGCCGCTGTGATGCCGATACCTTCTATCTTTACATATCCCGGCTCGACGATTATGAAGGCGTTCTGAACCACATCGCAGGAGAGATCGCCGTTATAGCGGGCAATACCCGTGTAAGCCTCCGTATGGGCGTTTACATGATCACGGACAAGAGCGTTGATGTAGAGACCCGTTTCGACCGCGCCACCTTCGCCTGCAATACCCTGAGAAACAATTACAGCACAAGCCTCACATTCTACGACGACCGTATGCATGAGGACGAGCTGTATTCCGAAAAGCTTATCGGCGACATGGACATCGGTGTGGCGGAACACCAGTTCAAGGTGTACTATCAGCCGAAGTATAATATCACAGGCTCCGAGCCCGTCCTTACCAGCGCTGAGGCTCTTATCCGCTGGGAGCACCCGGAGTACGGAATGGTAAACCCCGGAAACTTCATACCGCTGTTCGAGGAGAACGGTCTTGTCCAGAAGCTCGACCATTATGTATGGAAGGAAGCGGCTGCACAGATAAAACGCTGGAGAGACAAGTATGATATCTCGATGCCTGTCTCCGTGAATGTTTCCCGACTGGATCTTTACGATCCGCAGCTTGAATCGATGCTGCTCGGTCTTGTGAAGGATAACGGGCTTGAACCCTACGAGTACCTGCTTGAGATAACCGAGTCCGCATACACGGACAACTCCGAACAGATCGTTGAGACGGTCAAGAAGCTCCGGGATCACGGCTTCCGCGTGGAAATGGACGACTTCGGCGCAGGTTATTCGTCGCTCAATATGCTCGCGGCGCTCCCGATAGACGCTCTTAAGCTCGATATGGTATTCATACGCAAGATAACCGAGAATGAGAAGGACGCGAAAATGGTGCAGCTCATGATAGATATTGCACGGTTCCTCCATATCCCGGTCATCGCCGAGGGCGTTGAGACAAAGGAGCAGTACGACCTGCTGAAGAAGATAGGGTGCGATATCATACAGGGCTACTATTTCTCGAAGCCCGTACCGCCCGAGGAATTTGAAAAGTTCATTGAAGAAGCGATAAAACACAATGCGGAGGAAGGATAACATCAATGATCACTATCGAAAATCTTGCGGTTTTTGGCGCGGATGTCAAGGAAGGCGTTTCGCGGTGCATGAATGATGAGGAGTTCTATCTTGAGCTCGTGAGAAGTGTTGTTCCTGATACGCGTATAGACGAGCTTGAACAGTACATTGCGGCGAAGGATTTCGACAAGGCGTTTGAAGTCGCGCACGCTATGAAGGGTATGTACGGCAACATATCCCTGACCCCGATATTTGAGCCTATCAGCGAGATCACGGAGCTTCTGCGCGCCCGTAAGGACGTTGATTACAGCGAGCTTCTCAGAGAGGCGAAGGGTCAGAAGAAGCGCCTTGACGAGATCAACAGCTCCAGACATTGATGAAGTCCGTGACCCGGGAATTGCTGCAAGGAGAGCGTAATGAACGAAATTGACATAATGAAGCGCGCACAGCAGTATATCGAGAGTCTTTCCCGCGGTATCGACCCGCTCAGCGGCCAGCCGGTACCCGAGAACGATGTGGTGCGGAGCGAACGTATTGCCCGGTGTTTGTCGTACAGTGCGGGTGTGCTGCAGAAGGTCATCGAAGCCGGCGGAGTTGTACGGCGCAAAAAGTCGGAGCTTGCTGACTTTTACATTACCCCGGAACAGGCGGAGTCGCTTGTGCCGCTCGAAGGTATGCCCGGTATATCGAAGGTCGCGGTCGCAATAAACGCTCTGATAGACGAGGGCGCTGTTAAAAAGCTTAAATCCGTGACAATAAACAACTGGCTCATCAAAGAGGGTCTGCTTTATGAGGTGGAAGTGAACGGGAAGTCAAAGAAGCTTCCCACCGATGCCGGAGCCGCTCTCGGGATAGTCTCGAAGGAGTGCGTAAACGCGAACGGCATCAGATATACCATGTGTGTGTTCCCCGAGGACGCTCAGCAGTATATCTTCGACCGCATCGCAGATATAGCGGAGTTTGCCGCAGCAGAGGATTCGCGGTCCGACGTACCGCCGCCGGTGTCCGATGCCGGAAGCGCTGTGACCGGATCTATCCCGCCGCCCGTGCCGCAGGGAGAGTATATCGCTCCGAAGACCGGTTCGGTGGTGGTGAATAACGCGGACATACCCGATGACGAGTAATAAATGATAAGAAAAACACCCCCGCGGGAACATACCTGCGGGGGCGTTTCAATGTTTGTTATCAGTCGGAAACGTAGGGGATAAGAGCTATCTGTCTTGCTCTCTTGATAGCGACTGTAAGCTCTCTCTGGTGGTAAGCGCAGCAGCCCGTTACTCTGCGGGGGAGTATCTTGGAGCGCTCTGTCATGCACTTTCTGAGCTTTGCTACGTCCTTATAATCAATGAACTCCGCTCTGTCAGCACAGAACTGGCATACTTTCTTTCTGCCGCGCTTAACGGGGCGAGCGGGTCTTTCGTTCATTTCCTTCTTTTCAGCCATTGTATTTTCCTCCTTTGTAAAATTCGTTGTTCTCATCAGAACGGATAATCGTCGTCACCGTCGTCCTTTTTCGGTGCGAAGCTGTCTGCTGTGAAGCTTCCGTTAGCCGTGGACGGTGCGGAATTTGTACCCTCTGCGGGATGCTGCGGAGTCTGATCGGGTGCGGGGTAACCGCCCTGTGGAGCATAGCCGCCCTGCGGAGCGTAACCACCCTGCGGAGCGTAGCCGCCCTGCGGAGCGTAACCACCCTGTGGAGCGTAACCGCCCTGGGGAGCATAACCGCCCGGATAGCTGCTCTCGGGTTTCTTGTCACCCGTGAATGAAGCGCGATCAACGATGATCTCGGTAACATATCTTGTCTGACCGTTCTTGTCAACGTAGCTTCTGTTCTGAAGCTCACCTTCAACAAGGATCGGGCGGCCCTTTGTCCAGTATCTCGAAATGAACTCAGCTTCATTGCGCCATGCGACGCAGTTGAAGAAATCCGCCTTCTTTTCCTCGCCCTTTACCTGAAAACGTCTGTCAACGGCGATGCTGAAAGAAAGAACGGAAACGCCCGAGGGAGTAGTCTTGAGTTCGAGATCCTGAGTGATGCGTCCGAGCATAATTACCTTGTTAAACATCGTTTACCTCCTGTCCCGAGCCTTACTTGCGGAGAACCACAAGCGAGCGAAGAATTCCGTCGGTGATGTTGATGACACGCTCAAGCTCATCCGGGAACTCGGGCTTGCCGTCGAAGTGATAGATCACATAGTAGCCCTCTGACTCATAGTTGATGTCGTAAGCGAGCTTTCTCTTGCCCCACTCGTCGATATCAACAAGCTCTGCGTGCTCCTTGATAAGATCGGAGAACTTCGCAATGAGAGCCTTGACAGCGTCTTCACCGTTTTTTACCGAGAAAACAATGACTGCCTCGTACTTTTCACCTGTTTTAGCCATATTGTACCTCCTTATAGACTTTAGTCCCGCGGTCGTGCCGCGAGAAAGGATATGCTTCCGGTCTTTGACAGTACAGACCGGTCAGCCTATCCATTATATCAGATAATCCCCGCTTTGTCAAGCTTTTTTTGATCGTGGAGCTGTCCCGGCGAAAAAAAACATACTATTCTGCCGTGAAGTGACCGGTGCCGGATATGAAGCGTTCTTCGCCGGACATACTTACCCTCCGGTAAAAAAAGTATGTCTCCCCGGAAAGGAGAGACATACCGTGGATATTCCGGGAATGCAGGTCGGATCACTGAGCCGATGCTGCGTTTGTGAGTGCGGAAAGATCTACGCCCTCAAGGCTTTCGCCGAGTGCGGAAAGGTCTACACCCTCCAGACCCTCGCCGAGTGCGGAAAGGTCTACACCCTCAAGGCTTTCGCCGAGTGCGGAAAGATCAACACCCTCAAGGCCCTCTAAGCCCTCTAAGCTTTCGCCGAGCTGAGAGAAATCAATGTTCTCAATGGCATTTCCGATCAGTTCAGCAAAGTTTGCTATAGCAGCTTCCTCGTCTACAACGGGAACTTCAAATGTCTCTGCGTCAGCACCGTATACCTTGCTGAATATGACGTAGCTGTCGGAATCGGGATCCTTGCCGACAAAGTGACCTTCTGCATCTACCTTTATTACCATCTGGCTGTTGTCATCAGCGCTGCCCATGTGGAACAGAACGAAGTTTGTATCCTGCTCGCAAACGAACGGAACGCCGCTCTTGCCGTCATAGTTGAGGAACGAACCGTTCTCTTCATCTGTGAAGACAAAGTAGCCGTAAGGAAGATTGTTTGTAGCTGCGAGGTAAACGCCGGTCGTGAAGATCGGAGCTTCGATCACGATAGAATCGTCGTCGATGATCTGAGGAGTTTCTGCTATACCGCATACACGGCTTATGGTAACTTCTGCCTCACCGTCACTTGCAATTATCGCACCTTCGTCGGTGTAGCTGATAGATAATGTCTCTTCCTCGCCGGTAGTTAACTTTGTGAGTGTTACGGACTCGGGAGCCTGTACGCAGGTGAACGGAACAACGACTGTGCCGTCAGCGGCAGAATATACGCCCTCGGAAGCGGACGAGAATGCATAGTAGCCTGCAAGCTGGCCGCCGTATGTAACTGCATACATACCGGTGTTGAATACATAGGGCTCGGTCTCGCCTGCACCGTTTGCCATGTCAAGGAACTGACCGGGATCTGCGAGGAATGCTTCAACATCAACTCCGTCAAGAGCCTTGAAGTAGAAGGTCTTTTCTCCCTCGTCAAATTCAAATACAGCGTAAGCATCTCCGAGACTGATGGTAGCGGGTGTTTCGTCTTCAGCGCTGCCGAAATGGAACATAGCCTCTGTACCCTGCTGTTCTACTGTGAAGGGTACGCCGCTCATGGTATCTGCGTGGAGCATAGTGCCGTTCTCAGTGTCATAGAATACGAAGTAAGCTTCGGTTTCACCGTTCTCGTTTGCAGCAGACCATACGCCTGTGTTGAATACCTTGAAGTCATCACCGAAAGGATTCTCGTCTTCCTCTTCGGGCTCGGTCTCAGCCTCGGTGGTTGTAGTAGTTGTTGTCTCAGCCGCAGTGGTTGTTGTTTCAGCTGTGGTCGTTGCCGCAGTGGTTGTTGTTGCAGCAGCTGTTGTTGTGGATGCAGCGTTGTTGCCGCAGCCTGCGAATACAGCGATAGCCGCGCATACGCTTATTAATGCTGTAAGGTTTCTTTTCTTCATTGTAATCTCCTTTTTCTGCCGTTTTCAAACGGCGCAGGTGTTTGTGCGTGGGTGAAAGAATAGCTTCTTTCGGTTACATATTATATCATATACGCCGAATAAGGTCAAGTGGCTTATTATGGATTTTCGACGTATTTGTAACTTGTGTTTTGTGCAGTATGACAAAATCGGATAAAACGCTTGACATACTATGTCAGACGTGGTATTATATACTACGACAGGCGTAGTAATGTCTGTCGGATCATCATGCTAAGCCGCACCGCGTTCCCTCTACATATCACGCGGCGCGGCGATACTGCGGGAGGTGGGGATTTGATAAGCAGCGATATAATACGCGGCTATACCGACACTATGATCCTGTTCATCGTGTCGGGCGGGGACTCCTACGGCTATGAGATCTCAAAGCAGATACGCGAGATCTCCGAGGACAGCTATGTGATGAAGGAGACTACGCTGTATTCCGCGCTGACACGGCTTGAAAAGAACGGGTTCATAGCGTCATATTCCGGTATGCACGACGGGAGAAAGCGGACGTACTACAGCATAACCGCCGCGGGACGGGAGTATTACAGCGAGAAGTGCCGTGAGTGGGAGCTTACCAAAAGGGTGATAGATAACTTTATAGTAACATAAGGAAACAGAAACAAAAGCGCCGCTTCTCCGACACAAACGGGGAGAACGGCAGAATAAAAGCAGGAGGAAATAAAATGGAGATCATAATGAGCTATATCGACAGTATGTTTGCAGGGGTGCCGACGACTGAGGAGACCAAGCGTCTGCGTGAGGACATCACCGCGAATATGTGTGACAAGTACGACGAGCTGATAAAGGACGGCAAGAGTATAAATGAGGCTATCGGGACGGTGATATCCGAGTTCGGGAACATCGACGAGGTGCTGACCGAAATGGGTGTGTCCCGCGAAAAAGCGGTACAGGTACAGACCGTTGACCCCGCCGAGCCTCACAGGAAGCGCATACGTCTTTACGGCGCTCTCGCGGGTATCGGGGTAGGTATGCTTATGATAGGTATCGTATTGATATCGCCGTTTGCTGTACGGTTCAGCTTTTTGCTCGGAACGGAGGTCTTCGGACTCGGGTTTGCGCTTACAGGAATGATGATGCTGATATTCTCGCTCCTCGTCAGAACGAAGATACTCGTCGGGAGTGTCGGATTTTCGGGTAATATTGTCCCGTTTCTTCGTGCCGCGTATGAAAAGAACCGGGTGAACGCGTTCCGGCTCCGTATGATCTTTGGCGGGATACAGCTTGCTTTTTTCCTGGTATTCGCGATATCCGATCTTTGGAATGTATATTCGATCTCGGGGACGATAGTTATGGTGACTGTGGTCTCTGCGGCGTTTGCGGCTTCGGTGTATGTCAGACTTACCGGAAGAGCATACGGGCGGCTCCTCGGTGAAACGCCCGAAAAGCTTTCCGTAGTGAGTATCATAAGCCTTGTATCAGTACCGTTTCTCGCGTTCGCCATAGGTTTCTCGAAATTCAACGCGCACTATGACGGCGGCGGTACGTCCGTGTGTATCGGCTGGGCTATGATGCTGATATTCATGACTGTACGCGTCATCGGGGAGATGTACGATAACGCGAGGGAAAAGATAAGTGAACAGGCGGTTCAGATCCCGGCGCAGCAGTGATAAACGAATGGGAGCCCCGCAGTTGTGCGGAGCTCCCATATCGTTCAGTCATTCTTTCTTATCGCCTTTGCAAGCGGCTTGTAGATAAAGAACACGATGATCGAATCTATCATGAACTTAGCGAACGTGAACGGCATATTGAACCATATCAGAGCGTCCCAGAGCGAACCTACGCCGCCGTTGAGCTCGCGGTACATTCCGAGGATAGCGTCCATGGGAAGCCCGTAGAAGCTCTCATAGAACGGATATGTGATATAGTAGTTGATGAACAGGCTTGCGACCGCGGTAATGACCGAGCCCGCTATCATGGCTATGAGCGCGTTGAGCTTGGTGGGCTTTATCTTGTAGATGAACCACGCCGGTATCACCATTACCGCACCGAGCAGGAAGTTGCAGAGCTCACCGACTCCGGCGGACTGAGACACGGCGATGTGGATAAGGTTTTTCAGCAGGCACACCGCCACTCCCGACGCCGGTGACACGAGGAACGCCGCGAGTATTGCGGGGAGGTCGGAGAAGTCGAACTTCACGAAGCTCGGGATAAAGAACGGCACCGGAAATTCGAGGTACTGCAGTATCACGGCTATTGCGGTGAGTATCGCTGTGAGGGTGAGAAACCGGATGTGTGTGGTCCGTTTTGTCCTGCCCGGCATGGTTGCTGTTTTTTCTGACATGATGTAAACTCCTTTCGTCGGAGGAACAAAAATGCCCCCTTGCACACGCAAAGGGGCTGTACTCGTTATAAGCACGTTTTGTTTCTTTCATCCGGACTATACCGTCGGCACCGGAATTTCACCGGTTCGGCACCCTCGCGGGTGTTAGCGGGCTGTATCGAAGCTCCTTGCCGCACGTCTTAGTGACGAGCAACGGGAAGCTTCAATGCTGCGTCGTGCAGCACCGCCGGTGGGGAATCTCACCCCGCCCCGAAACACATTGTTTGTTTTGCCGCATGGAAGCGGCTCTGATATTGTCCGCCGTTAAAGCGGTTTATTCCTCGTCGTCCGCGTCGTCGAACTCGAACTCTATCGTGCTTCCGCAGTTCGGGCATTCGAGCTTTCCGTCCGCGATGACGTCGAAATCGGTGGTAACGGTGTTGTTGCAGTTCGGACAGGTTATTTCGTACAGCTCCTCGTCGTCATCGTCGTCGTAGTCATAATCGTCGTCCTTGCCATAGACCTCGTCCTCAACGTTCATGAGGTCTTCCTCAACGTCGTTGACAACGTCGGTAAGGTCTGCGAGGTCGCTGTCGATATCCTCGATATTGAGAGCTATATCACCGAGCACGTCGATGATAGCGTTCAGTATCTTGCCCTCGGGAGTCTCGGTGCTGAGCTTCATGCCCTCGGCAAGACCCTGTATATAAGAGACCTTTTCCGCAATAGTCATGTTTTCCATTCTATATGCCTCCTTTGTTATCACGCCGTAAAATACATATTCCCGCCGATGACGGGAATATGTACCAAGTCGTTTACGCGGTCATTACTTGTTTGCGCGCTCCATATATTCGCCTGTTCTGGTGTCGATGCGGATAACGTCGCCGATGTCGATGAAGAGCGGAACTCTTATCTCCGCGCCTGTCTCGACTGTTGCGGGCTTGGTAGCGTTGGTAGCTGTATCACCCTTGAAGCCGGGGTCGGTCTCGGTAACTTCGAGCTCAACGAAGTTGGGGGGCTCTACGCCGAATACCTTGCCCTTGTAGGAAAGTATCTTGCAGACTGTGTTCTCCTTAACGAACTTGAAGCTGTCGCCTACCTCGGACGCGTTGATCGGAACGTCCTCATAGGTCTCGCTGTCCATGAAGTGATAGAGCTCGCCGTCTGCGTAGGTGTACTCCATATCCTTTCTCTCAATGAAAGCGGTAGGGAACTTTGCGGTGGGGTTGTAGGACTTTTCCACAACTGCGCCGGTAAGCACATTCTTGGTCTTTGTTCTTACGAAAGCCGCGCCTTTACCGGGCTTAACGTGCTGGAACTCTACGACCTGCATTACCTGTCCGTCTTCCTCGAATGTCATACCGTTTCTGAAATCGCCTGCTGTTATCATTGGTTTATCCTCCTTGTAAATATGCCGTAAGCCGTCATTTACTCAATTATTATCTCATATATTGTACTATATTTTGCCCCAAATTGCAATAGTTTTTAATAATTTTCCGAAATTTTTGCGAATTGCCTAAAATACACGGTATTGATACCGTTTTTTTGGCGGTTACGCTTTTTCATGGCATAAACTATCCCCCGCGGAAAAGCGGGGGACAGCTGTCAGATGTAAATAAGTGTTTTCGGAGCCTGAGTGAGGTTGATACAGCCGTCTGTGGTAACGACCACCATGTCCTCAATCCTCACGCCGTATCTGTGCGGGATATAGATACCCGGCTCAATGGTTATCACCATGCCCTCGTGGAGCGTGAACGGGCTTTTCGCCGATACCGTCGGCGCTTCGTGTATCTCAAGTCCTACCCCGTGGCCAAGGCCGTGTGTGAAGTACTTCTCATACCCCCACGCGTCGAGAGTGCTTCTTGCCACGCTGTCAACGAGCTTTCCGGTAACGTCCGCGTGGACTGCCTTCATAGCGTCGGACTGTGCGCCCCATACCGCGTTATAGACCTTTGTCATCTCGTCGTCGGGCTTGCCGATAACGACGGTTCGCGTCATGTCGGAGTGGTAGCCGTCCACCACCGCACCAAAGTCAAGGGTAAGAAACTCACCGTTCTGGAGCGGCTTGTCCGTGGGCGTCGCGTGCGGACAGGCAGAGTTTACGCCGGAAGCCGCGATAGTCTCGAAGGATATGCTGTCCGCGCCGAGATCCATCATGTAGAAGTCGAGCACCGACGCAACCTGCTTCTCGGTCATTCCCACGCGGATATTGGTTATGAGCTTTGCGAGGGCGGATTCGGCGATACGCTGTGCCGCCTCGATCTTCTGTATCTCCTCCGGGCTCTTGATGATCCGCATTTTCTCTATCGTTGAGGACAGCCAGCCGGACTTATCCACGATGAGCGGCGAGAACAGCTTCTTATAGTCCTCATACTCGCTTACCGTTACCGACTTGTTCTCTATTGAGATCACCTTGATGCCGTGCTCCTCGATGAATGACCAGATCTGCTTGCGCATATCGGTGAGAAGCACCACTTCCACGCCCTCGGCCTTCTGTGCCGCCATTTCATAGTATCTCGCGTCAATGATGAAGTAGCTCTTTTCGCGGGTGATGAAGACTACGCCCGCCGAGGATTTGAAGCCGGTGGAGTACTGCCGCGAGACCGGGCTTGTGATAAGGGCTGCGTGGCTCGGATCCTTGAGCTCCGCGGCGATCCTGTCTGTTCGTGTCATATTATTTACTCTCTCCTTTGCGTTACAGGCTCAGCGCGTCTATCGCAAGCCTGTACACTTTCTTCCCGAAGCCGCAGATCACGCCGGTGCAGACAGCCGAGATCACGGAATGATGTCTGAACTCCTCGCGCTTGTGTACGTTCGAGAGGTGCACCTCAACGCAGGGCAGCTCTACCGAGGCGATAGCGTCACGGATAGCGATGCTGTAGTGCGTGTAAGCTCCCGCGTTTATCACGATCCCGTCGGCGTTACCGCGCGCGGAGTGTATGAAGTCGATGAGCCCGCCCTCGGAGTTGGACTGGAAGAACGTGGGTGTCACGCCCACTGTTTTGCAGTAGTCGGCAAGCTCCGCATTGATGCTTTCGAGCGTGTCGGAGCCGTATATCTCCGGCTCGCGCAGCCCGAGCATATCGAGATTGGGGCCGTTTATAATAAATATCCTCATTTCTTTATTCCCTCAAAGTATCGTTTCATTTCCGCGGCATCCTCGGCCTGCGTACCGTCGCTCTCGCAGACTATCGACGGTTCGAGCCCGCGCTTTGCGAACTGCTCCATAAGCGGCTCGTACATCGGACCGTACTCGGTATCCTCGAAGGTTAGGTGTTTTTTCTCGCCGCCCGCCGTGTACATGATCTTGCTGAAATGCACATGGAACCGTTTCAGGCGGTCATATCCGAGCTTGTCCTCGATCTCGTCGAGTATCGCGGCATAGTCCGCCTCGGTCTTTATCCCGCCCAGCGTTCTCGCGTTCAGGTGTCCGAAATCCACGCAGGGTAAAAATCTCTCGTCCGTGCCGCAGAGCTCGATCACCTCGGAAAGCGTTCCGAGCTGGTTTATCTTGCCCATTGTCTCGGGGCAGATCAGGATATCGGTCAGTCCCTCTGCGTCAAGAGCCTTCTGCGCCCTTGCGAGCGTGTCCAGAGCGAGCCCTGTCGCGGCTTCACGGGTCATTTTCGAGCAGGAGCCGGAATGTACCACGATCTTGCTTATGCCGAGCCTGTGTGCGGCTCTTGCGCTTTCGAGTATGTAGTCCACGCTTTTGAGACGGGTCTCCTCACTCTCGCTTGAAAGCGAGATGAAGTACTGCGTGTGAAGCGTCAGGTAGATACCGTTTTCGGCGGCGAGCTTAGGCAGCAGCTCATAGGTCTTGTCGGAAATGCGAACTCCGCGCCCGCACTCCACCTCATAGCCGTTGAGCCCCATTGAAAGCAGGTATTCCGGAAGATCTTCGGGGAATTTTCTCTTTCCGAAGCTGTCCGAGTTACCTCCGGGAGCGAATGTTATCATGCTCTGTACCGTCCTTTCCGCAAGCCGCGCCGTATTTGTCTGCGGTATTTTCGTCCGACCCCGGAGCGGTCATGCTTCGGGTTTGTTTTTATCGCGCCGGAAAACTATGTTCTCTGCGGCGCGCTTTATTTTGAAGAAGAAGTTGTTCTCTGCCTGAAACGGCTCTACGAGTATAGTCTGCGTCCGGGCGAAATTCCCGCCCATGACATCGGTGAATATCTGGTCGCCCACAACTGCGGTGCGGCTTCTGTCGGTACCGAGGTATCTGAGTGCGCGGGTTATCCCGATAGTGAGCGGTTTGGCACCGTTGGCGATGAACGGCAGACCGAGCTTTCTTGCGAGCGGGGCAACGCGCTTGTTGGTGTTGTTGGACACTACCACCATTTTTACCCCGAGCGCTCTCATTCTGTCCAGCCATTCCGGTATGCCGTGTTCGGCGGCGGGGTCTCCGTGCAGCGACAGGGTATTGTCAAGGTCGAGGATAAGCGCGTCGATACCGTGTTTGCGGAGAAATTCCTCGTCTATACTAAGGACGCTCTTTATCCATATTTTCGGTCTGAATATCATAATCCTACAATAAATTAAGCGGACTCGATCCGAGACCGCTTAAATCCTGTGTAATGCATCATTACTTGAACTTGCGCTTGCGTGCAGCTTCGGACTTCTTCTTACGCTTCACAGAAGGCTTTTCGTAATGCTCTCTTTTGCGAACCTCAGCCAGTACGCCGTCTCTTGCGCACGAACGCTTGAAACGCTTTAAAGCCGTATCGAGCGACTCGTTTTTGCCAAGACGTATTTCTGCCATTTTTTTCCCTCCCTTTGCCTTACGGCACAGGATCTTTATCAAAACACAGTAATGATAGCTTATAATACGGGCTGTAATCAAACCCACAAGTCATTATACAGTAAATTACATTATTTGTCAAGCACTATTTTGTATTTTACGCGATTTTTCGGCATAACAAACAAGAATACCGGGCTTTAACAATGCACAATGACTAATTAAAACCTCTGAAAACAAGGCTGTTTTTCAGGTTACAGGTTACAGTTTACAGTTTACAGTTGTGGTGTCGCCTTGCGGCGACAGATCTTAAAGCTCTGCGAGATACGGGCTACAGGTTTATACCGGCAAAGTCGATATAAAGCCATTCACTGATAAACCATACAGATCAGCCGTTAAGACAACTGTACACTGTACACTGTAACCTGTAAACTATTTAGTTTCGCGCGTACCGCAATTATCAATTCACGCCAGGAACTCCGCGGTGTCCTCTTCCTCGCCGTCTGCCCAGAGCTTTTCGAGGTTGTAGAACTCGCGTGTTTCGTTCAGGAACACATGGACTACCACGTCGATGTAGTCGAGGGTTATCCAGTTCGTCCCCTGCTGGTTGATCGAGCATTTCGGCTGGGTCCCCGCCTCGCCCATTCTGAACTCCACTTCGTCCGCGAGTGCCTTTACCTGCGTTGAGCTCGTGCCTTCCGCGATGACGAAATAGTTCGCGAGAACGGTGATATCGCCTATGCGTATGACTTTTATGTTGCCCGCCTTCTTTGAGTCGAGCGCCTTGACTGCTATTCTGACTTCTTCCTTATCGGTCATTTTTTTCTCCTTGCTTTTTCTTGCCCTTCTTTTCGGACTGTATATCCGCTTTGTCCATGTAGTAGTTGAATGCCTCTATCGTACACACCGGTATCTTCTTGTCGTTCGCCGAGAGATTCATTACCGACCATTTCAGCGCCTTGTACATCCCGTCGTCGAGGTCTTTGAGCGCGTATGCACGGTATTTCTCCACGTCCGGAAAGTCCCGCTCCGCCGACACGAGATCGCCGAGATACACTATCTTTTCGAGCTTGGTCATCGCCGCGTGCGCCACTGTGTGATAGCGAACCGAGTCCAGAACGTCCTTGTCCGTTATCCCGAGCTCCTCACGCAGGTAGTAAGCCGCAGCGATGCCGTGCCAGGTGCTTTTTGAGGCGAGCTCCGCCGGATCGACATAGTACCCGCTCGCGAGCATTTCCTTCCGCTGTACCTCCGCCTCCGCCTCCTTGCGGCAGTCGTGCAGTATCCCCGCGAGGTACGCCTTCTTCACGTCCCCGCCGTGGATCTCCGCGAGCTTCACGCACATTTCCGCCACGTTGCAGGAGTGGATATACCGCTTCTTTCCCATCATGCCGCGTATCATATCCTTGTAGTCGTCAGCCACGGTAAAGCCCCCTGTCGTCAATGTATTTTCTCACGCTGTCCGGTATCATTCCCGAGGTGTCGCCGCCGGTACTCAGCAGCTCTCTTACCGTCGTCGAGGATATGTCCGGTATGTCGAGGTTGAGCACTCTAACCCGTCCGAGCTCGTTGGCGTATTCCTGCATATCGGCATAGCTCATGCCCGCCCGCGTCACCGCCGTTACCCGGCACTCTTTCAGCAGAGCCTCATACCTGAACCACCGCTCTATC
>JAFZOA010000472.1 GCA_017550775.1 Ruminiclostridium sp.
ATAAATCTTCCGCTTCCGAGTTCGAGAGAGTACTTTTCAGCCTTGCCGCCCTCGAAGGGTTTGCCGTCAACGGAGCCTTCAAAGTCGAATATTACGGTATCGGTCTTCTGAGCGGGTCTGTCCTCAACGTCGATTATTCTCGCGTTGTTGTTTCTTACGCGCTCTACCTCTTTGTCAACATCCTCATCGGTAATAGTCTTGACAGTTTTTTCCACCTTTATTCCCTTGTAACCGTCAATTGTGACCTCGGGCTTGGTGGTAACGGTGATGCTGAATGTAACGCCGTCCTCCTTGCTTACGTCGGTCACCTTTGTATCGGGGATATCCACCGCGTCAAGCTTCTGGTCCTCGATAGCATCGGCAACGGTCTTCTGGTATATTGAGTTGATAGCTGTCTCATAGAAGAAAGTTTCGCCGTACTTGGCTTCGATCATCTTTCTTGTAGCCTTGCCCTTTCTGAAACCGGGGATCTGAATGTTCTTTCTTCTTCTGAGATAAGCTTCCTGAAGAGCATTCTCAAAATCCTGTGCGCCGACCTTTACTTCAAGCTCGACTGTGTTTGTGCCTGTCTTGTTGTTTGAAATTACTTCCATTGTTTTTTACCTCCGTAAAATGCATACTTTCGAAATTATAGCATATATTTGAAAATTTTTCAATAATTTCCGTTAATTTTTATCGGCATGAAGCCGAGCCAGTCGGCAGAGACCATTTTGTACACCGTTCCGTCGTACTCGCCCTGAAACGCCTTCGCATGGCTCTGTCTCCCGTGGATATGACCGTAGTAGCAGCGCTTAATGCCGTGCTCCTTTATCACCCGCAGGATATACTCGTTCTTCTCGCCGTTGTAGAGCGGCGGATAGTGTATGAACGCGGTCATCTCCCCGCCGAGCTTAAGTCCCTCGGCTACGGACATCCTGAGCCGCCCTTCCTCGCGCGCGAGCACCTTCGCGTCGAAGTCGTCGGTGCCGTCGTTTATCCAGCCCCGGGTACCCACGACACAGATATCCTCCGCGAGATACGCGTTGTTGCTCAGTATCCTTATCCTGCCGAAGCCCTTCGCGTCAAGGAACCTGTTCATTTTCCCCGCGGTCGCCCACCAGTAGTCGTGATTGCCCTTGAGCAGTATCTTGCTCCCGTGAAGCTCGTCGTTGATGAACTTAAAGTCCGTTTCCGTGTCTTCGAGTCTCATCGCCCACGAGATATCCCCCGGAACAACGACCGTGTCGCTGTCGGAAACCACGTTGTTCCAGTTTTCCTTCAGCCGGTCAAGATAGTTCTCCCAGCCCCGGAACACGTCCATAGGCTTGTCGGTGCCGAGCGAGAGATGAAGGTCGCCGATAGCCCATACACTCATCTGCTCTTTAAGAAGTCGAGCACGACCTTTGACATTCCGCTCTTATCCACCGAGCCCGTGAAGCGAACCGTCTTGGTCTTGGTAGCCGCGAGGGGTGCCGGCATAGCTGTACCGGTGTGCTCCTCCAGCTTCTCGATGATCGTGAACTCGTCGAGCCCGTCGGTGTTCCCGCCTACCGCCTCATATACCGCCTTGCCGAACTTGTACGGGTTCGCGGTGGAAGCGATGACTGTCTTGGTATTGTCGCCGGTAGCCGCCTTGTAGTCGTTGTAGACCTTGTAGGCAACGCCCGTGTGGGTGTCCATGAGGTAGGAATACTCGTCGAACGCCTGCTTTATCGCGCCCTTTGTAGCCGCGTCGTCGCAGAAGCCCGCGTAGAAGATGTCCTTTACCTTCGCCTTTACCTCGTCCGTGACCTCGTACTTTCCTTCCTTCGCGAGCTTTCCGAACCACTCAGCGATCTGTGCGTCAATGCCGCCGGTGAGGTGGTAGAGAAGTCTTTCGAGGTTGCTGGAAATGAGGATGTCCATGGACGGGGAGATCGTGGTGTAGAAGTGTCTGTTGCGGTCATAGATACCGGTGTTGATGAAGTCTGTCAGCACGTTGTTCGCGTTGGACGCGCAGATAAGCTTGTTCACCGGAAGACCCATTTCCTTCGCGTAGTAAGCCGCTAAGATGTTGCCGAAGTTGCCCGTCGGCACCACAATATTGATCTTCTCGCCGTACTCTATGTCACCGCTCTGTACGAGTGACGCGTACACCGAGATGTAGTAAACTATCTGGGGGGAAAGTCTTCCCCAGTTGATCGAGTTCGCGCTGGAGAACGTGATGTTCATAGCGGCGAGCTGTTCTTTGAGCGCCTCGTCGGTGAATATCGCCTTTACGCCGTTCTGACAGTCGTCGAAGTTGCCCTTCACCGCGCATACGTTGACGTTGCCGCCCTCCTGGGTGGTCATCTGGCGCTTCTGCATATCGCTCACGCCGTCCTCGGGATAGAACACCGTGATAGATGTTCCCGCAACGTCCTTGAAGCCTTCGAGCGCAGCCTTTCCCGTGTCGCCCGAGGTCGCAACGAGTATCGCGATGTCCTTGCCGTCGATGACCTTCTTCGCCGACACGCTCAGCAGGTACGGGAGTATCTGGAGCGCCATGTCCTTGAACGCGCAGGTCGGACCGTGCCAGAGTTCGAGGATATATGTGCCGCTGTAAAGATGAGATATCTCGGCAATGCTCTCGCTGTCGAAATTCTTGTCGGAATACGC
>JAFZOA010000473.1 GCA_017550775.1 Ruminiclostridium sp.
CCGAAGGAGACAACGGCGGCACAAACCACCTCAGAGCTCACGCTTGGCACTCCGCCGTCGTCCGAAACCATGGATACCACCCCATCGATGCTTGATCCTGTGGATATCGATCTTACGCAGATGAACGCGACGATGATATATTCGGTCATCTATGACCTTATGGTCAAGCCGAATGATTATTATGGCAAGAGCCTAATCGTTGACGGTTATTTCGATACGATGTATCTTGACGAATTCCAGACGCGGTATTTCTTCGTGGTCGTTCCCGATGCCACGGCCTGCTGTGTCCAGGGGCTCGAATTCAAGCTTCCTGACGGGAAAGTATATCCCGATGACTACCCGGCTTCCGGAACGGATATCCGTGTGCGCGGCGTACTCGGGAGTTATGAGGAAGCCGGTCAGACCTATGCGTATATCCAGGCGGATCAGATGATAGTCCTGTAATAGATATCAGCCCCCGTGAGTTCCGGCACTCACAGGGGCTGATGTTTTTTTATCAATATCCGTTGTAAAGGAAATCCGCCCACGAGTACTGGCTCATATACTCGGTCTCGTAAGCGTTTACCGCGCCGGCGTCGAGCTCCTGGAAGCGGTAGTAATCGCAGTCAAGCACATCGACGTTGACCGCGAGAGCGTTATAGCTGCGCACAACGGCGCTTTCTGCTCCCACAGCCTTAAGGCTCTTTATCCTCGCGAAAATGTAGGTCTGAAGAAAGTTCTGAAGCTTCTTGTCATACGGTTCGTCCTCGAATATCGCGGCGAAGATCTCGCGCGTGGTGCAGGAGCTTCCGTGGCGGTGAACGAGATAAGCGAAGACTTACTTCGACTTGCTGCGCTCAAAGCGGACATGTTCGCCGTTCGGAAGGAAGACATCGAAATTGCCGAAGCACTGAACACGAAGCAGAGCGTTCGACTTCGGGATTATCGGGAAGCGCAGGTCTGACAGCTCGCGCTCGACTTCCTCTTTCGTCACCGGCTTCATTATGTAGCCGCTCGCTTTCATATCCATAGCGTCGCCTTTATACTCGGAGAAACCGGTAACAAAGATTATACTCATTTTCGGGTTCGCGTTTTTTAGACGTTTAGCGACCTCGACACCGTTCATTCCTCCCATGTGTATATCGAGAAAAGCTATGTCACAGCCGTTCTTTTCCGCTTCCTCAAGAAGCTCGTCCTGGTCATCGAACGCGCAAACATCAGCGTCCGGCTTTGCCTGCTTAACGCACGTTTCAAGCATTTTCAGAGCCAGCGGCTCGTCGTCAAGACACAGTATCTTCATAGTCTGCCCCCTGAATAAGACGATCTCTTCCGGACCCGGAAAGCTTTTTCAGACGTTCTTTCCTTCGCACAGGTCTATCTTCTGTTATCAATAATAATACATCTTCCCCGGTTTGTCAAGCGTAAGTTATGCTCACCGCGGTTCGTGGCCGGAAAGTATGTTCCCGCTTCTCCGTTATACTTTTTCATCGTACCTGCACAGCGGTCATCATTATATATATCATAAATCCAGACAAGGCAATATACAAACGTATATCGCCTTGTCCGAAAAAGAACTATGAGAGTGTTATATCAATTCCATAATGACTTGTAAATTCCGATGATATCTTCTTTTGTCACCGGTTTTACCGTGTTGCCGGGACTGCCGCTCGCGAGCGCGTCTTCCGCCATTTTGTCGGTCTGCGACAGGAACTCGTCCTTGTCGATACCGAACCGGACGACGACCGGCGGCTCGATCATCTGTGTGGCGACGCTTCCCTCTTTTACTTCACGGACGATCTTTTCGTAAAGGACCTTTTCATGGGCCGCATGCTGGTC
>JAFZOA010000474.1 GCA_017550775.1 Ruminiclostridium sp.
GCCCACAGCGGTCTGATAGCCGTCGTCGATCTGGAATATATCTGCGGCATAACCGCTTTCCCTGATGCCGCTGAGATCGTTCAGGATGCATTTCTCGTTGATGTCCTGATAATGCCTGTACCAGCTCGTATAGCCGAATATCGGCTTTTCGCGCGTCGGAGCTATACCGAGCTTCGCAAAGTAACCGTCGAACACCTCCGCTTCGGAGCCGCATCCGAAATAAAGCGAGATGCCGTCATAACCGCCGGTTATGTTAAGTCCCGAGCAGTCTTTCTCGACCGTTACGGTCTTTTTCTCGGTATTGACCTTTATCACCGTGAAGCCGCTGTTATCGTTGAGTGAGCCGATGAAGCCGAAGGTGCCGTCGCAGCGCTTCACATAGCCGTATGAGAAGCCGTGAATGCAGCCCTTTCTGCGGCTGTACTTCGCAAAAGTGTAGTCTCCGTAAGCCGGAAAAGCGTATTTCTCGGAGACAAGATCCGGTATATGGTCTATGCCGCGGACTCTGCCGTGGATATCGTGTTCAATGCTGTCGGTCCAGGACTGATAACCGTTGATGAAGATGCGGTCGGTCTCGTCAAAGTCATATCCGAATTCCGCGGAAAGCTTTACTATCTCTATTCCGCTTTTCGTCTTCACCGAAGCCGTGAAAGATCCCTCATCTCCGGTTATATCGAGCGAGATGCGGCTGTTGCTGACGCTCTCATTCGTTGTCACAGCGTACCCCTTGCCGTTAGCGCGATACGCGAATTTTACGTTTTCAAAATTAAACATATCATTCCTCCGTTTTGTTGTCCGCGCTTGTTATCTTCGCAATGACACCCTTTTCGTTATAGCGGAAGAATACGAATCCTCCGAGAAGACAGAGCGCCGTCGCTATGAACGCCGTAAGTCTGTAGCCGAGACCATAGCCCGCCTGACCTACCGGTATTTCCTTGTTTATTGTCGCAATGCTCGTGAAGAGCAGCATTGCTACGGACTGACCCATTTTGAACGCGAACGTTCTTGCCGCGTAGAACATACCCTGTCTGCTCTCGCCGGTGGTTATCTTGTCGGACTCGGAGATATCCGCGACCACAGCCTGAGGAAGTATGCCGAGTATCGCCATCGGTATCGACGCGAGCACCGCGACGATGATGCCGTAAGCTATCGACGGAATCGGAAGGATACCCGCGAAGCCGGTAACAAGGAATGTCACTGCAAAGAACATGAACGCGAAAGAAATGAGCTTCTTCTTTCCGAGCTTTTTCGCGAGTATATTGACGGGCGCGTAGCACACCAGCGACATCGCCGTCATTATCGCGAACAGAGGGAATGTCCATGTTGCTTCAAGTCCCATAAGAACTGTGATGTAGAACGAAAGACCGGTCTGGAACAGTGTGAGGGCTACCCAGTAAAGGATATCGGAGAGCACGAATGTGCGAAAATCCTTGTTTCTGAACGTTGCGGCAAGAGATTTGAACGCGGGAGTCTCTGTCGGCGTAGTGTCCGCGTATTTGTTCTCATCAATGAGGAACGCGGGAATGAACATGCAGAGCACTGCTACTCCGGCGAGAATGCCTATCGTGATGCGGTATGCCTCGGCGTAGTTGGAATATACCGTGAAGTCTCCGGCAGCTATCTGGCGCGCTATCTCATCACCGAAGCGAGTTGTGAGCTCCGCCTGTCCTCCGAAATGCTGAATCGCTTCTTCGGGAGAAAGCCCGGTCATGAAGAACGCGGCGATGTTCGGAACAAGGTAAGCGACCGCTGTACCGAAGAAGTAGGTAACGGAGATGAAAGTCGAGAGATTTATGCGCGCGTTCTGCGTGCGTCCGAGCTCGGGTATGAGCGCGTTATACGGCGTGCAGTAAGCCGTCATACAGAGGTAGAACACCATTGCGCAGACGAAGAGAGCTATCATATTGATTGTGTTTTCCGATTCGTTTATCGGCGAGGTGAACAGAAGCACGGTCACAACTCCGAACGGAAGCGCGGCTATGCGCATAAACGGTATGCGGCGGCCGAGACGGTGCTTCAGTCTGTCGGATTTACCGGCGATAAGAGGGTCGGTGACTGCGTCGAAAACACGGCCTACTGCGGTTATGAGACCGATCGCCGTAAGTCCGAGGAAAAGTCCCTGCGGGATATACGCCGTCTGACCGTGAGCGATCTCATCTGTCGTCGGCTGAAAGAAGAATACGAGCCAGTTTGAGATTATTCCCGATAGTATCGACCAGCCGAGCTGACCTATCGCGAAAATCCACAGCACTTTGTTTGTTGCGATCTTTTTTTCCATATCCAGGCCCTCCTTATGTGATAAAAACCAAAACGCGCCGAACAAAAAATTTTTACGTTCTTTGATACTTATTTTTCTGGCTGCTGAAAGCAGCTGTTTCCGTTTCTTCCGCGACCGCGGAGAAAATCACACATTACGTTTTCAGATAAGACACCGCGCAGTCTATGAGCAATTCGAGCTCGTTCTCCGCGCCAGAGAAATCGTCCGACGGAAGAATCTCGCCCTCGATAAACTTCTTGCACATCTCGGTGAGCGCGTGCGCGTATGTCATATAGAACAGTCTGAAATCATTTATCTCGTGCATTGTCCCGTCATCGAGCCCTTTCCTGTACGCCCGTTCGACCACGGGATAGAAGTCAATGACTGAGCTCTCGTACTCTTCAAGCTCTTCACGCGGAACGTTCTCGTGGATTATGAACCGGTCGAACTCCCCGAGCAGCCTCAGGAACCCCTTATGCGCGGTAAACAGCACCACGAACATTCGCAGAAGATCCTGTATCTGCTTTATGCCGGGCTGTTTTGTGAAGCCGTCCGAATCAAAGATGCCGCCGAAAAGGCTGCGAAGGTCGTTCCACAGAAACGTCATCGCGTCTATCGCTATACCGGTCTTTGTGCCGAAATAGCGGTAAAGCGTCGCGACGCCCACGCCGCTCTGCTCTGCGATATCCGTCATCTTCACGCTTTCGATGCCGTGCTCGATGAACAGCGCCGCACAGACGGACACAGCGCGCTCCATCCGCTTGTCTCTGAGATTTTTTTGTGAAAACTCGGAAGAAAATTCAATATCCACTTGACAAACCTCCAAAAATGTGATAGACTATGTATCAAGTGATAGTCAATCTATCATCTGATATACAGTCTATCACATTTTGGCTGATATGTCAATAGGTTTTGGAAATTTTTATCGGAATTCTTTTCATAATTTAACGCCTGCTGCGGAAAATATGAAAAGAACGATAACCGCAATATCGGACGATCGTAAACCTTTCCGCGCCGGCGGCGGGGAAAGGCACAGAAACAACGGCCGTCCGGATAACCGCATTATTATAAAGGAGGACAAATTCATGGAAAGATCAAAGGTGATTTTCGGGAACGAAATGTCGGCGTGCGCATACAGAAAAGCGGTGTGCACTAAGAATAAGTTTGTTAAAAAGTATGGCGATGATTCACGAAAGGAATATCATCTCAGCGCTGTGCCCGCCCCCGCGATAGGCGATATCCTCGGTAC
>JAFZOA010000475.1 GCA_017550775.1 Ruminiclostridium sp.
GGGAGTTTCGTCTGCGGGTGTTTCGTCTGCGGGAGTTTCGTCTGCGGGAGTCTCATCTGCCGGTGTCTCGTCTGCGGGAGTCTCATCAGCGGGAGTCTCGTCAGCGGGTGTTTCGTCTGCGGGAGTTTCGTCTGCGGGAGTCTCGTCTGCGGGAGTCTCGTCAGCGGGAGTCTCATCTGCGGGTGTCTCATCTGCCGGAGTCTCGTCTGCCGGTGTCTCGTCGTCAGGAGTCTCGTCTGTATGTCTGCCAGAACCAAGATTTGGTGCATCTAAAGGAGCATCCGGAGGATTTGTAGTATCATCATCCGACGGAGTTTCATCTCCGGGCTCGGTCACTACCTCGTTGTTCTCTGTGGATGATACATAGTCAATGGGCGTATCCGCGTCAATTGTTACCTCAGAGGTGTACTCGGTCTCATCGGAATCATCGTCCCCTTCGGGAACGGAAGGATCATCTTCGCCGGGGGTCTCATCCTCATCGGTAGTCTCTTCGTTCTCCTCTTTATCTTCCTCGTCCTCAACGTCATCTGTGGGGGTTATAAGGTCTGTGACATCGGGGTTTTCGCCGTCAAATTTAGACGAACCGAACTCGATATTTCCGGTAAATGAGTTTGCTATGAGCTGACCCTCGTAGTGCGCGCTTCCACCGCCATAGTTAGCTCCGGAGGAAACGTTCGACTCGGGCGCAAGCACACAACCGATACCGGCATCGATAACTACGTTGTTGCCGCCGGGGATATTGATAAGTACCTTCGAGTTTGCTTCCGTATTGCCGGATGTGAGCGGTGTGCCGGAGGCGTAATAGCTTCCCCAGTTGAACACGAGATCGACCGCGTCGGCACCGGTGATGTTCACGATAACGGCGGAACCCTCCGGAACAACATAATCTATCGCGCAGTTGTGACCCTCGTCACGACCCGCGGTCGCACCCTTGAGGGCGTTCCATTCGTCAACTGTGATATTGAAAACATTAACGCCTGTATTAGTGCCAACGAACTTGATGCGTCCATAGTCATTGTATATCGAGCCGTCCTCTATCGTACCGCCTGAAAGCTGTGCAAGTGCGTTGCTCGTCTCCTTGAGGGAAGTAAACGCAGAGTCGAAGTCGATGCCGCCGTTTATGTAGTTGCCTATTATGGTACCGGTCACTGAACCGCCGACAGTAGCACTTGAGCAAGCCTGCGAGCAGCCCGCGCCTACATTGAAGTTGCCGCCGACCGCAAGATTTGCGTTGCCGTCGCCCGCATCAACGTTATTGAAACCGTTCTGCGTGTAGTTCTCCTTGATGAATACGTTGTAATTCGCAGCTTCGCCGAGGAGGCTCTTGACCGATGTACCAAGATCCTGATCCTGATCCACACCTTCCTCTGTATTGCCCTCATAAGCAGAAGCCTTTACGTTACCGAATGCAGCTCCGGTAACAGCAGACGCGAATACAAGTGCAGCCATTGCCTTACTGAGCTTTCTTCTGCTGCTTATATCCATTTTTACCACCCCTTCTTTTTTGACACATATTATCCAAACCATAAAACAATGAAAACGTTTTATTTTGCTCTATTATCAGATTGTTTTCGTTTTCTGTATCTTTACTATATAGTATTTTATTCCAAAAGTCAAGGCTTTTTTCACTCCGTTTTTGCTCGTATATTTACATTTTTTCTCACTTGCGGATTGTAACTCAATTGAAACCGTTGTTGGTGATTATCACTAATTTTTACCCTCGTTTTTTTGGCGCGCGATAATAATTATTCACTTACACGCACTAAATCGTTTTCAGTCTACAACGCAGAAGTGTTAAAGCATACCTGATACATCTGTTTACTTGTACCAATGTAACATCAACATATAGATATCTTCCCCAGCCTCCGTCTATGTTCTCTCTCCGGACTCCGCTGTGACAGGAAAGAAAAAGCCTATTACAGCTTTCAACCGTAACAGGCTTTATTATATTATAGTATAAACTGCTGTATCATTTTCCGGGAGCCTTACTCCTTATCAGAGCTTGGTGCGCTTCTCCATGAGCTCCTGGTTGTACGCGTATTCGATCGCGGTATCGGCAGTGATGATGCCCTTGCGGAACATATTCACTATGCAGTTGTCCATTGTCTCCATGCCCTGCGAGGACTGTATCACCGCGTCGATCTGGTGTGTTTTCTCCTCACGGATCATGGTGCGTATCGCGCTGTTCATTGTCATGATCTCGAACGCCGGAACGAGCTTCCCGTCAACTGACGGCAGGAGCTGCTGCGAAACCACCGCTTTGAGCACCATGGAAAGCTGTATGCGTATTTGGTGCTGCTGGCTTGTCGGGAACACGTCGATGATACGGTCAATGGTATTCGCCGCGCCGAGTGTGTGGAGGGTGGAGAAAACGAGCTGACCGGTCTCGGCGGCTGTCATAGCCACGTTGATAGTCTCATAATCGCGCATCTCGCCGAGCAGGATAACGTCGGGCGACTGGCGCAGAACCGCGCGCAGAGCGTCGAGGTAGCTGTTGGTGTCTATGTTGATCTCGCGCTGGCTGATGATGCACTTCTTATGCCTGTGCAGGAACTCTATCGGGTCTTCGATCGTGATGATGTGACCGCTGCGGGTGGCATTGATGTAGTCTATCAGGCACGCGAGCGTAGTGGATTTTCCGTTGCCCGCAGCGCCGGTTATCAGCACGATGCCGTTCTTGCTGTTGGCAAGGTCGATGACCTGCTGCGGTATGCCGATATCCTCTGCCTTCGGAAGCTCAAACGGAACAAATCTCAGCACAGCGGAAAAAGTTCCTCTCTGACGATATATATTCGCTCTGAAACGTCCCACGCCGGCGATGGAGAACGAGAAATCAAGCTCCTTGCGCACGTCGCGGGTAACGCTCGTATCTATGCCCGCCACGTCAAAGATCTGAAATACGAGATCCTTGGTCATGTCCGGCTTCAGAAAACCGCCTTCCTTGCGGACGAGCTGTCCCGAGACCTTGTAGCCGAGCTCCGCGCCGGTGATGATGAATATGTCCGAGGCATTCATTGATGCCGCTTCCTTGAGAATGTCTAAGATCTGCATTGTTTTGTTTCCTTTCCGGTCAGAATGTTCCGTCCCATACATTTATATGTGTGTCGGCTGAACCGCCGGCCACCGTATCCCATTCGGTCACTTCATAACGCCTGTTACCGTGCTGCTCCGGTTCCGAGAAGACCGTCACAGCGCAGGAAAGCGACAGCTTCTCGCTCACCTTCTCCGACCACGACGCGGTATAGCCTTCCTGACATTTCGCTACCGTCACGCCCTCTATCTGCGCCGCATTTTCCTCGAAGGTCATGAACAATCCGCTTTCAGCAGCTTCAAACGCTGCCTCGTCGATGCTCATGAGCACCTTGTTTGCCCGGTTCTCCGCATCGTAGTACTCCGCAATATGCTCGAAGCTCCGCTCGTCCAGCACGGTCTTAGAACCCGCAACCGAGATCGAAAGCGCCGCGAGAACCGTAAGCGTGATAATAACGAAAACCATGATAATGGACGCATATCCGGTGCCGAAGCTCCCTCCGAAAGAAAAGCCCTTTTTCTTATTCTTCATTCGCGTCCACCCCTTCAATATCGGGTATGTATGTCGAGCTTGTCTGCGAGTAAACTTCTCCGCCGCCGTCCGACAGCAGCACCACTCTCGCATCCATTTCGCAGTATGTCCCGCACTTACCCCTTGTGCGCTGCTCTGACATCTCGATATACAGCCGTCCGTAGTTGTCACGCGCATCGGGAGTGAACAGAGGGCGCATCTCCTCGTCGAGACAGATCATGCACTTCCCGTCGCTCGTCACTTCCGCCCAGTTCGACCCGTAAAGTCTGTCGGCAGCCTTTACCATGTCACCCTCGACGGCGTAAAGCTCGGCAAGAGACTGAACGTCCATTATCGCGTGCTCGGTAAGCCTTGTTCTCTCCGCAAGCAGATCCGCCGACGAGAACAATTTAAGCACCACCGTACCCGAAATGCTCAGAAACACAAGAACGATTATAAGCTCTATGAAGAACAGGTTCACGGGCAATTTTCTGGTGACTTTCTTTAAAGCTCGCAGAACTATCCCTCCTTGCTTCTGCAGTGACCCGTACAGACATTTGTCCCCGAGATCGCTGTTATGATGTAAACTTCGTCTTCCTCGGTAATTTTAATCACAGTACCGGGGAATATGATATCTCCTCCGACATACTCACTGTAAGCTTCTGCGCGCGCGTTTCGCTCACCGAGATCACCATTGTCGGACATGATCACACACACCATATCTCCGCTATATACAGCAAGACCCGCGCCGTGGTTTTCGATCTCGACACGTTCGCCGCTTCTGATCTTATTGGTGACATACCTCACTGCGGCAGTCGTGCTGAACGATTGGTCAAAATTGTTTGATATGCGGGCGTATGTACAGGTACCTACCGCTATCATAACGAGTGAGCAGGCGGCAAACAGCAGGAACAGTATCATGCTCCCGACAGCGCTCACCGAGTTGGCGAGCCTTCTTCCCATTAACGTTTTCATCTTGCTTACGCGGCTCCTTATTCCGTCGGTTTGTCGTTGTCATAGACCATTATCGAAGGGCGGATATCCGCCGAGACGTACTTGTAATGTACAAGATAGCGGTTCTCGTCGTATTCAAGCCCATAATTTTCTTTAAGATAGTCAAGGCTCTCCGGATAAACGCCTTCTACCGAGTAGCACAGCACCGCGCCGTTCACGACGGACTGTCTCACATTTCTGAGACGCTGGTCGTCCGTAGATACACGCGTCCGTTCAAGCCCGACCAGAAACCACACCATGACCGCGATGAACAGCACCGCGCCGGACAGTATGATGACCATTTTCAGATTATATATGATCTTCTCTTTCATTGTCTCCCTCCGCAGTCAGCGTGCTCAGCCGAGCGAGGACATTATATCCATCATCGGGAGCATGACAGTCAGAAGTATAGCGCCTATCATGACCGCCATGATCGCAATAAGTACCGGCTCTATGAACGCCACGATATTCTCGCTCGTGATATCGGCCTCGTTGCTGCACCGCTCGCTTATCTTCTTCCACGCGTCGTCGAACGCGCCGGACTTGTATGCCATTTTAAGCGACTTCGCATAGATCGGAGAGAGAAGCTTCGACTCGTTAAGAGCGTCCGCAAAGGGCTCGCCCTCAACTACCTTGTCGTGGCACTGGGTAAGTCTCTTTTCCATGATCTTGTCGGTCAGGAGCAGCTTTGCGTTTTCAAGCGCGGTGGATGCCTCGATACCGCTCGCCACCATCATACTCATGGCGTTGGCAAATTTCGCCTGTGAGAAAATGTGGGCAGTCCTGCGCGTTGGCGCGAAGGAGGACAGGAACGATACAAGCCCGCGTCTGAATGACGGTATATGCGAAAACAGAGCAACGAGTCCCGCAACGACAAGTATGGTACACAGCACGATAAGTATGATATATCCCATGGCGTAGGCATACTGAACGGTATTGCCCACCGCTTCGCTCACGCCGCTGTTGAACTGCCCGAAGATATCGGAGAACATCGGTATGACCTGAACGATAAGCACTATCATCACAGCCGCCATCATTGCGATCAGAATGAACGGGTGCAGTATCGCGCTTCTGACCTGGCGCGCTCTCTCCGCCATCTGCTCGTAGTAGTCCGAAAGCCCCTTCAGCACATCGTCGAGCCGTCCGGAGAGCGTTCCTATCTTCACCATGTTGATCGCATACTGCGGGAACGCGCCCGACAGATCCATAGCCTCATACAGCGGCTTTTCGTCGGTAACGCCCGCCGAGAGCTTTCTTGCAACATCGGCGGCATATCCTCCGCCCACATTCTCCGCGATCATCTCTGCTCCCTCGGAAAGCGGGATACCCGCACTTATGACGAGCGCGAGCTGTTCACAGAAATACGATATCTCATCGTTGGAAAGCTTTTTATTTGCCATACCGCAATTCTCCTTTAATATACATAAACGTCCGAGTAATTGCCGCTCTTGGCAATATAATCGGCAAATGTCTGCTTGTCTGACGCGCTTGCGTAGAAGGTCGCATCTATGCGCCGGAACCCGGTGCCGTCAAGCGCTATCTCCGCGGCTATCCAGCCCTTTTCCGGAGTATATACCTCATTCCACGCGTGGTAGATGTTCGGGCTCGCGTAGCCTATTATCAGTCGGGTCGGCACGCCCTGCGAGCGGAGCATTGCCGCAGTCAGGGAGGCGTAGTCGAAGCAGATCCCCTGCTTTCTCGCGAGAACGCTGTCCGGGTCCGGGATATACCCGCTCGTGACAGAAGCGGCGAGCGCCTTGTCGTAGGTGATGTTGTCCGTGACGTATTTGAACACCGCCGCGATCTTCTCTATGTTGGTGGTACAGCCTGCGCACACCTCAGATGCCTTCGCTACGCAGACCGAGCCTGCGTTAAAGTTCACGAACTGGTTCCTGTACCTGAACATTCCTATCTCGTCGGAGATCTTCGCACCGAACTCCTCTCCGATAAGCTTTGCGAACTTGCCGTTATCCAGCATCTCGTACACCTCTGCGGTGTACTGACCGCTTCCCTGTGCGAGAGTGAAGTACTGCGCGCCCTTTGCGGGGTAGATATCGTAATCGAACTGGCCGTCTCCCTTTTTCAGCAGCATTTTGAGCCTTGTGTTCCCGGTATAGTCCACGGAAATGTAACCGAGCGAGCTGTTTGAGTAGTCGAGCGTCACATTGTCCGCCCTGAACACGTTCTTTCCGGGCGACGACACCTCGCTTATCTGCGGGGGTGAGGGCTGCGCCGGAGCCTTGGTGGTCTCCGCAGTTGTAGTGATCGCGGCGGTTGTGGTAGTGGTCGTCTCCGCGGCAGTAGTTGTGGTAACGGTGGTAGCAGCCGCAGTGGTAGTGGTCGTTTCCGCGGTGGTGACAGCAGAGACTTCCGTCGTTGTCACGGCTTCGGCAGTCGTATCCTCGGTCGTCTCAACAGGTTCTGTATCGGCCGGCCCGCTCTCAGAGACGCTCTCCTCCGCTGCCACAGTCAGCTCCTCAGTCTCCCCGGAAACGTCCGAGGAATCGGCGCGCGGGGTCTCCGCATCGGAAAGCTCGGTGGTCTCCCGGGAAGTTTCTTCCGTTTCGGATACCTGCTCTTCGGTGGTCGTTACCTCGGACGATGTCACCGCCGCAGTGCTCGCCTCCGTTTTCGGGGCAGACGGCGCATTTCCTCCGCCGGAGCATGAAGAGGCACTCATTGCCGCGCACAGCAAGGCAACGAGCAAAACGCGTTTCTTATGTACTCTCATGCAACCGCCCCCAGAACGATACACCTATTATAATAGGGCTATAAAAAGCACCATTTACTTACCAGTTATCTATTATATCACAAAACAATCACTTTGTCATCACTTTTTTAGAAAAAAATTATAAAATCAGAAAAAACTCTTGACAAAACATTTATTTGTGGTATAATAGAGAAGCACTGTAAACCTCCCGATGTTTACACCCGTCAGAAAGGCATACCGAGGTGGCTCATGGCAAAGGAACTCGAACTCGCGATACTGCTCGATCTTTACGAGCCGCTGCTCACGGATAAACAGCGTGACACCCTCGACCTTTACTACAACGAGGATCTTTCCCTCGCGGAGATCGCCGAGACCACCGGTACCACAAGACAGGCTGTGATGAAGTGCATCCACAATACCGAACACAACCTGCGGGAGCTCGAAGAAAAGCTAAAGCTCGCGGAGAAAGCGGGTACGGCGGAGAAGCTGCTGACACAGCTCGAAACCCTTACCGCCGGGAGCATAAACGAAGAAGAGTGCGGAAAGATAATACGGAAGATACGGGAACTGCTGTAAAGGAGTGAGACTGTTGGCATTTGAAGGATTGTCGGAAAAGCTGGGCAAGGTGTTCAAGAACCTCAAAGGCTACGGAAAGCTCAACGAAAAGACCGTAAACGAGGCAATGCGCGAGGTCAAAATGGCGCTGCTCGAAGCGGACGTAAGCTACAAAGTCGTCAAGAAGTTCATCGCCGATGTTACCGAGAGAGCGGTCGGCTCCGAGGTAATGGAAAGCCTTACACCCGCACAGCAGGTAATAGATATAGTACACGAAGAGCTCTGCAAGCTCATGGGAAACACCAACGCTCGCATAGACTTCCCCTCGAAGCCCCCCTGCGTCATCATGATGTGCGGCTTACAGGGCGCCGGTAAGACCACCCACTCCGCCAAGCTCGCGAAGTACCTCAAGGGTCAGAAC
>JAFZOA010000476.1 GCA_017550775.1 Ruminiclostridium sp.
GTCAGTTCACAATGCCCGCAGGAGACGTTACCGTGAGCGCGGAATTTGCCCCGCTCGTCACCGTGACCATGGGACTTGCCATATTCGACGGAAGCGAGATAGGCGTTGACTTCGGGTTCACGCCCGCGGACGGTGAGGACGTGGACGATTATACGGTGGAGATAAACGGAGTGTCACATACGCTTGCAAGTCTGGAAACGAGCGGCGTGTATAAGACCCGTGTCTCCATGGTAGCAAAGAAGATGCGCGACCCGATAACGGTAGTGGTAAAGAAGAGCGGCACGATCGTGAAGAGCGTTACCACGTCGATCTATGACTACTCGATGATAGTTCTTGCGGATAACAATTATTCCGCGGCACACGAGCTTATCGAGGCTATGCTGAATTACGGCGCGTATTCACAGCTTTACTTCAACTATAACACGGAAAACCTCGCAAACGAGGATATAGAGGATCATACTAATTTTATTGATATCAAATATAATAATCTCCCGATCGACAAGGATGAGTTCAATAAGTTTCTTGAATCGATCAATGCGCCCGTAACTTATACGGGAATGAATCTCACGCTCGAATCCCAGACGAATTTAAATCTGTTTTTTGATCTTAAAAACGGTCATAGTTCGGGTGAATTGGTAGATTTCATAAGTTATATTTCTGTTTTTTCTTGTACATACAATATATTTTCTGAAAACGACGATACCCGTCTCAGGATAGTAATGAAAGAAATACCTATAAGCAATCTTTATCAACAAGCATTAATTCAGTTCCCAGGGAGTAATGATAGTAAAACTGTAAGCATCGATATGTATTTCAAGCTTGCAATGGAACAAGGAAGCGATGAGGTCAAGTTGCTCTGTAATGCGCTTTACAATTTCTTTGATAAATCAAGATCATATAATCCGGGCTAAGGAGGTATAAGAATGGAAAAAAAGCAGTATGAGACCCCCGAGGTCGAGATAATCGAGTTTGAGACGGCAGATGTTATAGAGAACTCAAACGATACTCCGATATATGGATAAGAAAACCGCACCTGCTCAGGACGAGCGGGTACGGTTTTCTTTTCGGTTATTCTCTTTCTGTATAGAAAAGATGAGGGTATGCGTATTCCGTACCGCGACGTGTGAGCGGCTGACAGTCATGCATATCTATGCTGATAAGGTAAACGGGAAGTCTGCTCTCGCGTCCGATTATCGGATAATGATAGTAAAACATATTCCCTCCGAAAAAAAGTTTGATAAAATGTTCATATCGTTATCTCACAATAATATCATCTATTGATTTATTTGTAAATATCGTTTATAATAGAATAAAATCATCTTATGATTACAGAGAAAAGCTGAAAAACTCATGACAGGAGGAAAAAAATGAACATCTCTATTATTGCAAAAAACGGCTCGCCGAAAAGCTTTATGACGCTTCACGAAGACCCGGAAAAGCTGCACATCGGCACGCTTCCCGACCACGCATATTTTATACCGTTCGCAAATGGTCAGGACGCTTTCGCGCAGCGTGAGGATTCGCAGCGCTTCGAGCTGCTCAACGGAGAATGGGACTTCACATACTTCGACAGCATCATTGATATGCCGGACGAATTCATTTCGCAGGAAGGCGCAGCGAAGACACCTGTGCCGTCGAACTGGCAGCTCCACGGCTACGACAAGGCGCAGTACAC
>JAFZOA010000477.1 GCA_017550775.1 Ruminiclostridium sp.
ACGGCAGGATACGCAGAAGACGCGAATGTCTTTCCTGCAAATGCCGGTTTACTACATACGAGATCGTTGAGAACATACCGCTCATGGTCGTGAAGAAGGATCATTCGATCGAACCGTTCGACCCGATAAAGCTCGCCGAGCGCATAAGACGCGCTACGATAAAGCGTCCCGTAAGCTATGAGACTATCGAGAGCATGGTCGATGATATCGAAGCCGAGCTCAAGAACAATCTGCAGAAGGAAGTCTCTTCTGTACAGATAGGTGACATGGTGCTTGAAAAGCTCAAGAACACCGATGTTGTCGCATATATCCGCTTTGCGTCGGTATATAAGGAGTTCACCGATGCGCAGAGCTTTATAAGTATGATATCCGAACTTGAATAAGGAGAGTAAATATGGACTGCATTTTCTGTAAGATTGCTGCGGGCGAGATCCCGTCAACAAAGGTTTATGAGGACGACAAACTCCTCGCTTTCAAAGACATCAACCCCCAGGCTCCGGTTCATATCCTGATCATACCGAAGGAGCATTTCGACAGCGTTGACGCTCTCGACGAAAAAAGCGCTCCGATAGTCGCTCATATTATGCTCACAGCCAAGAAGATCGCGGCTGAGCAGGGACTTTCCGACGGCTACCGCATCATCACGAACATAGGTGAAAACGGCGGTCAGACCGTCAAGCACCTCCACTTCCATATCCTCGGCGGTGTCAAGCTCTCTGAAAAAATGTGCTGAGTCAGCGCTTACGCGCGCCTTGACAGGCAGTCCCGGGCTAACGCCGCCCGGACCCGCGGCAGGCCTCCGCCTGCACCGGAAGCTGTCGCGTTTTGACTCCAAAGCAACATCAGGACAACGAAAAACAGCAGACTCGTTACATCAGAGTCTGCTGTATTTTTATTGTGTGATGAAACTGTCTTTCTCAGTGCGATAGCTTTAAAAGCTTTAGGGAGAAGAGAGAGGGAGTTTGAGGGAGGGAGAGGAGACCCTTTCCCGAAAGGGGCTCTTCTTCCTTCCTCATGCGGCTTGCGAAGCAAGACGCCGGGTGCTCACGCTTTCTTCTTGTCGGGGTGAGCGTTCTTCCAGACGGTCCACGCGGGGCCGGCGATGAAGATAGAAGAGTAGCAGCCTGCGATGAGGCCAATGAACATCGGGAAGACGAAGCTTACGATAGACTCGACGCCGCAGATGATAGCTACGACGCACATCGCGAGAACCGCGATAGCTGTTGTAATAGTCGTCTTTATCGAACGTGTGAGAGACTGGTTGATACTTGTATTTACGAGCTCATCGATCGTGAGCTTCTTTCCGTAAAGCTTACGGTTCTCACGGACACGGTCGTAAAGAACGATCGTGTTGTTGATCGAGTAACCAAGTATCGTAAGGATAACCGCCATGAAGTTCGCATCTATCGAAAGTCTCATGAATACAAACGTAGCGAATACCATAAATACATCGTTTGCGAGCGCTACAAGAGCGAATGCGCCGGCAGACCAGCCGCCGATGTTCTTGAATCGCAGAGCGATATAGATTATAAGCAGTACGAACGAGAACATAACCGCAACAAAGCATTTGAGGAAGAACGAGAAACCTGCGCTCGGCT
>JAFZOA010000042.1 GCA_017550775.1 Ruminiclostridium sp.
AGTCATATCGCCGCAGCTTCGGGTGCAGGTGCCGGTCACATAAGCTCGCGGAGGACACGTTCGAATTCGACGCCGTTGCGGCGGGGCTGACCGTTGTCCATGGAGACCCTGACTGCCGAGTGAACAAAGTCTGTGGCGGTGCGGACTGCTTTTTCGAACGGGTCGCCGAGCATCATTCTTCCGGTCATAACGGAGGCGAAGATGTCGCCTGTTCCCGGGTATGATGCGGGTAGCGGTGTCCAGCGGATGACTGCGTATTCTCCGGTCTCTCCGTTGAGGCACACGTTAGCGTGCTCGCCGGTATCGAACCTGACTCCGGTTATGACCGCGGACTTTGACATAGTGCAGAGAAGCTCGAGCATATCGCGCGTCCGTGATTCGGAAAGCCGGTCGGAATACGGGAGATCGAGCAGGAGAGCGGCTTCGGTGAGATTAGGGGTTATGACGTCCGCATGACGGACGAGCTCCTTCATACGCTCGACGAGCCGCGGGGTATAGGTCTTGTAGCATTCGCCGTTGTCGCCCATTACCGGGTCAACTATGCGCTTTGCGGACGGGAATGCACGGAAGAACTCAAGACAGCTCCCGACCTGTGCGTCGGAGCCGAGAAAGCCGCTGTATATCGTATCGAACGATATGCCGAGCTTTTTGTAATGCTCACAGCACGGCGAGATAAAGTCGGTCATATCGCGGAACACGAAATCGTCAAAACCGCCCGTGTGCGTAGAAAGAACGGCTGTCGGAACGGGAACGCACTGTATTCCCATTGCCGAGATTATTGGAGTTACGACCGCGAGCGAGCATCTTCCGAAGCCCGACATATCGTGTATCGCGGCGCAGATAGGCTGTTTTTCCGTAATCATCCCTCATTTGCATCAGATTTTTACTGCGTTATTATAACACTTTCCGCGTATAAAGTCAATATTTCTTGCATTTTATCCGGTGTTGTGATATAATACTGTTATCGCCGCCCGACCGGAAGCGGGGATAAATTTACAGACATCAAGGAGCTTCGGTATGCTGAAGATAGACGATTTCAATGAGCTTTCGGCTCTTAATAAGACGATACTTGCCGCAAAATTCTCGACATATCCCGACCCGGGGTGCCGTGAGATGACCGCGAGCCCGATACTTGCGGGATTGTCGAACCGCGTTTACGACGAGCTCGGAAAGCATAAGGCGAACAAGGTCATCGGCGCGGACGCGTATGAGGAGCTCCGCAGAGTCAAGACTTCTCAGGGCTTTCGTGCTCAGTGGCGGCCGGCCGTTATGGTCGCCCTTAATGACAGCTTCTTTGTCACCGCGTCCCACGAAGACCGTATCAGAAGTGCAAAGGCATACCTCAGCCCGTTCACCTGTACGGAAGAAGAGCTTGAGCTTTTCCTCGAAGAGGTCGAAAAGCGCAGGGACGGCAGGCAGAGCATAGATAAGCTTTTCAAGGACAACGACCTTACGGGCGCGCGGTTCTTTGACCTGTCATATAATTATCTTGTAAGCGGTGGTGAAGCGCGGCTCGTACTCGGGAAGAAAAAGGGCGGGAACTGCGATATTTTCTTCAGCGGAGTCCAGACGTTCCGTATCTCGTCGGACGGCAGCGTTGCTCCGGAAGACAGCCTTCTGTCGCTGAAAAAACACATGGTCTCGTCGGGAACCCTTCAGAAGATCGATGCTACATTCGAGAACGAGGAAAAGAAGAAGCTTCACATCGTTATCGAAGCCGATACAGTGAATTACTGGTTCTGATAAAAAACACCGGAAAGTTCATTAATAAAGGAAAAAAAGACCAAAATCACAAGTTTATTTCAGATTTTTAAAAATTTTTCAAAAAACACTTGACAAAGCTTGTCCTCTGTGATATAATAATCAAGCAGTTCACGAGTTGTCGTGTTTTGCTGGTGTAGCTCAGCTGGTAGAGCAGCTGATTTGTAATCAGCAGGTCGGGGGTTCGAATCCGTCCACCAGCTCCAGTTTATGCCGGTGTATGCCGGCATAAAAAATATGTCAATATGCGTTCGCGCATTTGATATAAACTGTTCTGCCGGATGGCAGGTGCGTTTCCGGCAACGGAAACTTATATGAGGAAGCGTTCCCGAGTGGCCAAAGGGGGC
>JAFZOA010000478.1 GCA_017550775.1 Ruminiclostridium sp.
AATGCCGCATACGAGAAGTGCGTATGCGGTGTTCTTTTTTGTGCAGTTTTTCATCTTGACAAATACTATATGTTGTGGTATAATTTGCTTTGTCAGATACGAAGATACATGAATTGTTTTTCATTTTTATATTCCTCGTACCAAGCGAAAGCCGCCCCGGACAAGGGCGGCTTTTGCTGTATATCCGGGGCTTTTGTCCCGTATTGCAGGCGGGACAGTGCACAAAACCCGCCGGTCTCCGCAAAACGCGGTGATCGGCGGGTATGATCGTTCAGAAATTGTTCCCGAGCCCGGCCATATTGCGGACGAAACTGCGAAGCTCCGCGCGCGAGGTTATCTCGCCGGTCCGGTCGATGATCTGACGCTGTTTTTCGGAAGAAAGCTCGGAGAAGTATTTGAGGGCGCTCGTGTTTTCCGCGAGCGCGTACCCGAGACCGAGCGGTATCTGCGGCTTTTCGCCTTTATGCATATCCATCAGCACCTTTCCGGTCTTATTATCCGGAATTTATGCGGCAGATATGCATTTTTTCTTTTCATAATTTCTTCCTATTCGGCTACGGGAATTATGTCTTTCTTTTTCTCGGTGAAGAAGATAACGCAGAGGAACATTCCGCTGATTATCGCCGCTGCTGCAGTCTGCATGTCGATCGAAACGAAAGCTGCGGCTCCCGCGCCGCCGAACGCCATCGCGAGAAGATCGGAGATAACGTGTGTCGCCGAGAACAGGAAAGTCAGAAGCGCGAGGGATATTTCCGCGACACGGGTGTTTTTGGTCTCTATTCTCGCGTAAAAGCGCGCATTTGAGGCTGAAAACGCCGAGAAAAGGACGTAAGCGAAAAGAACGATGAGCTTTTCGGCGTGGTTTCGTATAAGAAGATCCGCGTTGAACAGAGTCGCCGCTCTGAAAAAGAGGAGGAGCGCCGCTAAGAGCTTTATATGCCCGGTGAACTTCGGCGGCTTTATGCGCCCGAGAAGAACGGCTCCCGAAGCCAGGAACACCAGCGCGATCAGAATAACGACCACTTTGTCGAATACGGCCGTTTCGTTGAGAAACCCATATCCGATCATAAGTCCGCCGAGGGCTTCGGAAGCTCCGAGCCAGCGTGTCGCGTTATCACCCATTCCGGCAGACGAGACGAAGTAAGCCGGGTCTCCGTGCTTTTTCCCGACGAACGCGAGAAGTATCAGCAGAACGGAGCATACGCCGAGCAGGATGAATTCCGGCGCCCCGCCGAGCTCCGACCCGCGCAGGAAAAATCCGGTCTCAAAATCCGTAAGCGATATTATCTGGAAATAGCGTACGGCGCCGCAGACTATCGCCGCCAGAAGCGCAGCTATAAGTATTATCTTATTTGACTTTGTTTTCATTTGTATCCTGTCCTTTGCGGTATATTTGTTTTCCCCCGCACCTTTTCCTGCAGACCCGCAGGAGCGGTGCCAATAAGAATATTATTATCAATCGCATTATATATTATATTCTATTTTCCCAGTCAAGTCAATATAATTGACTGATAA
>JAFZOA010000479.1 GCA_017550775.1 Ruminiclostridium sp.
ATATGATCCGCGCCGTAATGGAAGGCGTTTCGTATTCGCTCCGTGACTGCGTCGAAGTTATGCGCGAAATGAACATAAATGTAAGCGATATGATGGCGTGCGGCGGCGGCGGAACTTCCCCGCTCTGGAGACAGATGCTCGCAGATCTTTACGGCTGCCCCGTAAAGACGACTCAGAACAAGGAAGGCCCCGCTCTCGGTGTTGCACTTCTCGCAGCAGTAGGAACAGGCATTTACTCGTCCGTTCCCGAAGCCTGCAAAGCCGTTATAAAAGAGGACAAGATACAGAATCCTATCGCAGAGAACAGCGAAAAGTACGAAAAGGTGTATGCGCTTTACAAGAAGCTTTATCCCACAATGAAAGAAACTTTCGCAGAGCTCGCGAAGCTCTGATGTTCACAATCGTTTAAACCGTGCAAAGGAGGGATCGTTTTGAAATTCAATGAACTCAACAAACACTGGCAGGAGGTATTTGAACTCGGCTGGCAGTCTTTCTGTGAAGGAAATCTTCCTATCGGTGCGGTGATCGTCGATGAATCGGGAAAAACGATCTCGGTCGGCAGGAACCATTACATCACAAGCGAACGCTTCCCGAACTATAAAGTCGATCATGCCGAAACGGAATGTATCCAGCTTCTCGACATAGAGAAACACCCCGATCTGAAAAACTACACCCTGTACACATCAATGGAGCCCTGCCCCATGTGCATAGGAACGATAATCATGAGCAACCTGAAACGCGTCAGGGTCGCGGCTCACGACGCGTGGGCGGGAGCATCGGACATCTGCATAACCAACGCCTATGCTCAGAAAAAGTCGGTCGAGGTCGTATTCGCCGACGATTTCCTCGCGAATATGCAGATAGCACTCCAGGGCTGTGTCGAGCTCCGTAACAACGGCGCCGAAAGCGCGGTATATAAGAGCTTCACGGAGATGTACCCTCTCGGTGCTTCGGTAGCATACCGGCTGTTCAGCGAGGGCATTGCGGATCGGTTCGTTGATGACCGGACTCCGTTCCCCGAGGTATTTGACACTATCGCAGACATGTTTGAATAATGCACAATTGCGGTGCGGCATCGCGAAGTATCTGAATTGTGACAAGAACTGTAAAAAACTGAAAAACAGACCGATTGATACGTTCATCGGTCTGTTTTGTTTACTCTGTTTTTCTTCACGAATTAAAACAGCCGCCAAAGGCGGCATAACGATCATATATTAAATCAAACAAAGCTTCCGTATATGATGCCGACTATCATCACAAGCGCTACGACCGCCGCGATGATGCGGTAAATGACCTTAAGTCCTTCTCTGTCCTTATTTCTCATTGCACTTCACTCAATTGCTCGGTATAAAATAGTATATCTTCTCGTCGGAATAGGAATAATCGAGCTGTTCACGGGCGATCTCTTCGACATAACCCATCTTGTACTCGTCGCTTGTATAGCGCTCAAGAAGCTCATTCTGCGTATTCAGCGCATAAAGCTTATCCGAGAGAGCCTCGTACTCGGTCCTTTTCTGCTGGATCTCGACCTGCATCACGATAAGGTTGACAACAGCGTATGCTAAAGCTAAAAAGCCGGCAAAAATAAATATTAAAGGTATCTTAAATGATTTTCCTGACTTTCGCTTGAATAGCATTTCTGTTCTCACCGCCTTTCGGATATACTTTCTCTATTTTATTATCTTTAACATTATACAACAATTTCCGACGGTTTTTCAAGTGTTTTTCAGTATTTTTAGCAATATCCGATATAATTTTTACAACAAAAGACAGTAAATATGTTGATTTATCACAAACAAATTTCAATGGAACAGCTGCTTTTTCCGCGACCCGGGCGCAAAAACGTCCGAAAAAGCGCGAAAGAACGGGCACTGCCGCACCGAGAGTCACCATATTGATCGCAAAACCGAATGCAGCCGAAACCACATAGTACAGTCTGAAAAAGCCCATTCCGTACTCTGCCGAGAACGCAAAAAGCACAGCTCCCGCGAGTATCGCGAATAGAAAATCGGATACCGCAGCCGCTTTTTTCATTTTCGGAAACGCGAGCCGGAAAAAGCGCAGAAAATTATAGATCACCGCAAGGCAAAAGCCGACTGCGGCGTACAATCCAACCAGCCCAAGAGCATCTTCGAGCGTTTCAAACATATCCCACCGCCTTACCTGAACAGCCGCGTGATG
>JAFZOA010000480.1 GCA_017550775.1 Ruminiclostridium sp.
CGGATTCTTCTTCTGGCTCACCCCCGAAAAGGACGACACCTTCCTGGGCATGGATATGCAGTTCATCAGCGTCGAGCTTCCTATGCTCACCGCGAATGAAAGAAAGACGTTCTGGGACAGATACCTTCCGGGGAACCCCGGCAACGTCGTATATGCGAACCGCTATATACTTACTCCCGCGAGCATCAGAAAAGCCGCGCGTTCCGCCGCGGATTCCGCGGAAGCCGAGAAGTCCGGCATCACGGACGATATCGTTTCGCGCTGTGTACGCCAGCAGTCGGTAAATCAGCTCGGAAATTATGCGCAGAAGATAAACGCCGTGTTCACCTGGGACGACCTTGTGATAAGCGAAGACCAGAAGCGCAAGATGAAGATCATCTGCGATCAGGTCAGGTACAGAAGCGTCGTCAACGAGGACTGGGGGTTCAGAAAGAAGTCGCCCTACGGCAGAGGACTCTGCGCCCTGTTCTACGGCTCTCCGGGCACCGGAAAGACTATGGCGGTGCAGGTAATGGCGAACGAGCTCGGTCTCGACGTTTACCGCATCGATGTGTCACAGCTTTCGAGCAAGTACATCGGCGAGACGCAGAAGAACATCTCGGCGCTTTTCAGCAAGGCAAAGAATATTAACGCCATGCTTTTCTTCGATGAAGCGGATTCAATGTTCGCCAAGCGCTCAGAGGTCAAGGACTCGAACGACCGCTACGCCAACGCGGATACGGCCTTCCTGCTCCAGAAACTTGAGGATTACGAGGGCATAACGATACTCGCGACAAACTACGTCAACAACATAGATGACGCATTCAAGCGAAGAATAAAATTCATGATAAACTTTGTGTTCCCGACGCCCGATGTGCGCCTGATGCTGTGGAAGAAGATACTTCCGCCGAGCGCGCGCACCGACGAGGAGCTCGACTTCGAGTTCTTCGCCGAGCATTTTGAGCTTTCGGGAAGCAACATAAAGGAAATACTCACCAATGCCGCGTATCTTGCGGCGGCGGAGGGAACGGGCATTCGCAACAGCCACGTGATCGAGGCTGTAAAGCTCAACTTCTCAAAATACGGAAAAATACTTACCGACAGCGATTTCGGCTATCTCGGAAGATGAACGGAGGAAGGAAATTTATGGACAACGACGCGGTAAGAAATTATCTGACGCTGCTTATGAACGCGGTTTCGGGCAGCGTGAACGGCGCGGAGATCATCGACGCCGAGGACGGCCCGATGCTTGTGTGCGCAGCTGCATCTCCGTTCAGTGACGGAGAAGAGATCGGATATCAGTTCTCCATCACACCGCTTGACGAAGGTCTTTTCGTCATCGAGGCGGCGCTGTTCCTGTTCTCTGATATCGACAGGGAAAAACTCGGCGATGTCGAAAAGCTTATCGCCGTGCTCAACAGCGGGTTCGATATCGGAGCATTCAGGACGTTTGACGAGACCGGCTCGGTATTGTTCCCCCCGGGTATGTTCTTCGATGAAGAGCTCGGCGGTGCTATGATAACCGACACACTCGGAAAGACCGTGAGCCTTATGGAAGGCACCGTGCAGAACAAGGGAAGATACATCTACCGTTACCTTAACGGCGAGAAGCTTGAAACGCTGATCGGAGAGGCAAGGGAGGCTGAACTATGAGCGACGCACTGGTAAAGGAGATTCTGAACGAGCTCCGGGAAACATTCTCGGCGGCGGGACTTGCCGCTTCGGTAGAGGACATAGACGGAAGCGACGTGCTCAGTATCGAATACAG
>JAFZOA010000481.1 GCA_017550775.1 Ruminiclostridium sp.
GAAAAAGATCGAAACTCTCCCCGCAGCGTCCTAAAAGTCGAAATAACGACCGGATAACGACCAAACGTTTAAAATCCGATAAAATTAAAATCCCGTGAAGCCGCTCTACAAGCGGTTTCACGGGTAAAAACAAGTGGCTCCCCATTCATCGTATTAAATGAACGTCTGCAAATACTGGTATTCAAGACCTGTATGTGTCTGATGACAGCGCGTAACAAATAAAAATTACCCCGCCCGGAACAGCTCCGAGCGGGGTATATGTTTAACTATTCAACATTTGCATTCGCGTGCAAAATTATCCGAGAGCGGACATCACGATCCAACCTTCGACATCTCCGGCTATCTTCACATAATTGTATCCGGTAGCTTTATCCTTGGTAGATGTCCCGAGAACGACATTGACCTTTCTCCCGGTGGGAAGATAATCGACTCGCTTGCTCGACTTCGACGCGGACGCACGAACTACAGCGGGATATGCAAGACGATATGTCTGTGTGTTCTTCGGGGTATTTGCTGTTCTGGTCTTCGGGTACGTGATGTACGGGCACACGAACCAGTATTCCCATGTGAAGTCGGACAGCTTTGTTTTCACCACCCCGTCGCCTCTCTTGGAGAGGGTGCTTTCTATTCCCCACCCGTCGCCGATGTACACGCCCACCTGAGGGTGAGTCTTGCAGTACACGACGATACCGGGTACTTCGGGGATAGTGTCAATTGTTCCCTTGACCTTTGCCTGCTGGAACATATAACCTGCGTTTACATCCGGGAACCCGGCCGCCCCGTATTTCGGAGAGCCGGTACCGCCCTCTGCCTTGCCAGACCAGTAGTAAGACTTTATCAGGCCGACACAGTCACATCCATAAGTCCCGGTGTTGAAAAGCTGTCTGAGCTCGTTCCAGCGCGCTGTGGTATAGCCTGTTCCCGCTTTATTTCCGTAGGTTTTGAACAGCATATCATAAAGCTGTTCAACGGGACGAAGGATGCCGCCCCACATATACTTGGTCTTGAGATTTAACGCCCTTTCGGCGTGCTTGACAAGACCTTCGCTTGTATAAATACTCATTTCTTACCTCCGATAAGCTTGATTATTTCCTGCAGCTTGTCGTAACCGAACTGTGCGGTGTAGCTGACAAAGAAGCCTGCAACGACAGCGCCGACGATAATGTACCACTCGACGGCAGTGCTTGTGATCGACAGGTAAGCGCATACCGAGCAAACGGTAAGTATCAGCGCAATAACCGTAGCAAGTATCTGCGCGGGTGTCTTCGGGAATATGCTTTTGAACAGCTCCGTGAGTGAATTCGTGAGTATCACGAGAACTCCGATCGCTGTGGTTAATATTGCAACATCAGGTATCATCTGTTTCATCTCCTTTCTTTGGTATTCCGAACTTGCTTTCCGTGAAAGCTCTCACACAGTTTTGAAGCGCGTATCCCGCAAAGCTCACTCCCGATGTTCCCCACATAGCCTCTATCACAGCCGCCGAAAGCTCCGACACCGGATTCTTGTCAAAAGCTGCGAGTACATAGCTTGCCGTTGTGAAGATCACCGAGATAACTATGCAGGATACGAGCCAAATCTTCGAAAACTGCTTGCCCTTTTTGGTGCGTCGCCTGTTATAATAAGGCATATCAGCCACCTGTTAACATCGACACCAAAACGGTACCGAGACCGCCCGCAAGAGCGCCGAGTACAGCACCGATAAGCGCATCCCAACGCTTGGCGGGTCTATCCTCAAGCGCGTCCACTTTCTCGCTGACAATTCCGAGTTTTTCACCCATGTGCTTAATCTCGATCGTCATCGCCTGGACGCTCTCGGTCAGTTCCTCAATGTGCTCAACACGCTTTTCAAGTGCGTCACATCGAGTTTTAAGTATTGCAAGGCACTCGCAGTGCTCCTGCTGTAAGCCTTCTCCACATGTATTACTCATATTTTCTCCTTAATGGCTGTTCGGTGCCGCGCACTGGATCTCCATGTAGCCTTTGTACTGCCACACGATACCGGTAACAACAGCGAGTATTGAACGACGAATATCTATTTCACCGCCGGCAAAGCGGATGCAGTCTCCGAGTTTTATACTAACATTAGATAGGATCTTTGTCTTTACCCGGCGCTGCATAAAGCTGTCAATATATTCAAGCCACGCAAGCCCCGTCGTTTCGGTATCCATAAGGGTACACTGCACATTATACGGGGCCGGTCTTGCTTGTGGGTCTGTAATGACTATACTGCTGCTTGCGCGGTAATCCTTTTTTTCGGAGAGAACACGGATCCAGTTTATATAGGTCCTCGTGTCGGAAAATTCCGTCGTAAACCTTTCGGCTCCGGTGATCAGCCAGTCCTCACCGGAGTCGTATCTCGCGCGTCGTATTTCAAGCTCTCCGTCTCTGTTTATAACAGCGTTTGCGCACATCAGGCGCACGGTTTCAATGATAGCGTCCCTGTAGGACTGCACTCTGTTTGATGTCAGTTTAAAAGTAACATCGTGATTCGGGAATATGCTCAAATTTGTTGAGTCCGCGAGAGGTACGTCAATGTCAGCGCACGCAGTCTGCAGTAACGTCAGCGGAGTAAATTCCGTATTTTTGAACGAGCTGCTCAGAACAATATCGAAATTTACCGCCTTGTCGAATGCTACAAGCTTCACCTGGTTTCTCTTACGTGATGAAAGCGTGGAATCTACTATATACAGTCCGAGATCGGTATCCGTTGTGTTTTCATCTTCGTCGGTTTCGTGAAGCGTAAGAACTATCAGAGCATCGGTAAAATCATGCTGTGCCGCGTCATCGTCATAGATGTTCAGCTTCATCTTCGCAGCGTTAAAAGTGCCGATCTTCAGGTCGCTGTAATCACTTGTAGTCATAGTGATCGAAAGCCCGTTCTGCATTATAATTTCGTCCGTTACATCTATGGAAAAATCGTTTCCCGTAATGGTCCCGGTAATACTTGATGTTGTTATCGGCATTGTTACTCCTCTATGGCATTAAAGCTTAATTCCCACCAACTGTCATCCGCAAGTTTCATCATGGTGGCCGAGAGCTTAGAGATATAAAACGTTCCTGCTTCATCTCCCCCGCCCGGAACGCGCACGGACATTTCAAGGCTTGTTCCCTGCTCTATGATATTACCGATTTCCGACATCTGCTCATCCGAGAGCTTCATTCCAACATAAACCTTTTTGACCCTGCTGCGGAGAACATTTCTGTGCATAACGCCCGTTTCGCTTCTGCCGCTTTCCGCGCCGTCTATGTCCTCAAGGTCAATTTTATAGCTGTATATACCGGGAAGAGTGGCTCCGTCTATGGAAACAAGACCGGACGGGGTGTTCCCGGAAGCGCTGTTGTTATCAGGCATAATATCACCACCTTGTCTTAATAGTTCAGATTCGTTTCGATTCTGCCCTGATTATCAACCTTTTTCACGACCTCACCCAGCTTTTCTTCTCCCACATTGAACTCGGCGTGAAGCTCGATGACAGACGTAGGTGCGGCACTGTGTGCAAGAGCGGCGCTTGTCGTTTCATAGTTCTCCGCCGCAGTCATAGGCTGCGTGAGCTGACCGCTGGCGCTGAGATTTTTATACGCGAGCTCAGCATAGTCGTATAGTGACCCGCGTTTCCCGTCAACATCGGTACTGTTCTCTATGTAATTCACATAGTAGTAATTCTGTTCGTCGTTGGTAGGATCCAGGTATTGAGCTTTAGCGGCATTTACAGCGTCTGTCGTGTTCATTCCCGCGCGGAGGTTATCGTTGATAGCATATCTGATATCGGTTGCCAGACCGCTATACTTTGAATTGAGGTCGATTTCTCGCAGTTCATCTGCATGTGTCATCGCATACAGACCCGCTCCGACGTTTCCGAAAAAGCTGCTCCATTCAGCCCAGAATTCGGCAAGGTGTGTACCGAACATCTGATCAAGAGCCTGTAAAGACCCCTCTATCAATTCATTCGCGCCCTTAGCCATATCGCCGACAGCTCCTTCAATATCGCCTGACGCGAGCTTACCGCCTATGTTCTGCCAGAATGTGCTGAAATCTGTCCAGGAATCTCCGAGAAGATTTGTGAGGAGAGAATCTATATCCCCACATACTTTGCCTACAGCAGCAAGTACGCCCTCTCTGTCAGCGATCTCCTTAACCTCTTTCCAGTAATCGCGAACATCTGTATAGGCTTTTCCGAAGGTGCTTTCAAGCAGATGGTCTATGCCGGACATAACGTCGGAGAAGGCACCTTCCCAGTCGCCCGAGGCGATCTTCGAGAAAACGCCGCCCCAGAACTCGGTGAAAGCGTCAAGATCCAGTCCAAACACATCGGTGAAATCCATGCCTTCCTTGACCCTCTCGATCTCTGCCGAGAAATCATCGACCTTGCTTGCAAAGTCATCACCGATCAGGCCATCCGTAAGTGCGCCCGAGGAGCTCCCGGAAAGCTTTGTTATCTCATCGAATCCGGCCAGCTTTCCGAGTTCATTTTTGGCTTTCTTGGCGCTGTTACCGATATTATTGATCCCGTCTGCGGCTTTTTTCGCACCGTCGGCCATTCCCTCGGTAACGTCTTTCTGCTTATCCGCTACGGACTGATTATGCCCCTGCAGGAGCGTCAGAGCCGCAATAAGCAGACCTATAGTAATAAGACCGCCTTTAAGAAGGGTCATAGTCGAAAGCTGTGCAGAACCGACGAATTTTATAGCCGCCGCGAGACCCATGTGCAGCTTGGTCAATACAGGTATCGCGACCATAAGACCGAGGGCAAGCACGAGGGTGTTCTTCTGTGGTCCGTCAAGCGCGTTAAATGCGTCGCCGACAGCACCCAGAGCTCCCGCGACACCGACAACAAGAGGTTTGACCGCGCCTACAACAGCACCGACGGTCTCAAGTGCGCCTTTTGCGACAGGAAGTAACGCGGTTCCTGTCTCGGCCATAAAGTTTTTCAGCTCCGCCCGGAGAGTGGTAAGGCTTCCGGAATACGTATCGTTCTCTTTTGCGTAGTTCCCGGCCGCATACTCGGTTTTGTCAAGGAACATCTGCATAGCCACGCTTACCTTTTTCTGCGTGGTTTCGAGCTTACCGAGCCCTTTTTCATAAGCATACGCCTGTAATGCGGTGTCGTTCATGGCAAC
>JAFZOA010000043.1 GCA_017550775.1 Ruminiclostridium sp.
CTCCCCTCTGTAGCGGGCGATCGCGGCACAGTCCTTGTCGCCGCGGCCGGAAATGGTCACTACGATGATCTTATCCTTACTCATGGTCGGCGCGAGCTTTCTCGCGTATGCGACCGCGTGAGCCGACTCGATCGCCGGGATGATGCCTTCCATCTTGGAAAGGTATTCAAATGCCTGAACGGCCTCTTCGTCTGTGACCGGAACGTACTGCGCACGACCGATGTCGTGGAGGTTCGCGTGCTCAGGTCCGACGCCCGGATAGTCAAGTCCCGCGGAAATGGAATATACCGGCGCGATCTGACCGTATTCGTCCTGGCAGAAGTAGGACTTCATGCCGTGGAAGATACCGAGCTTTCCGGTAGCTATCGTAGCCGCGGTCTCGAAGGTGTCTATACCGCGTCCCGCCGCCTCACAGCCGATAAGCCGGACGTCCTTGTCCTCAATGAAGTGGTAGAACGTGCCGATAGCGTTTGAACCGCCTCCCACACACGCCATTACCGCGTCCGGAAGTCTTCCCTCTTTTTCAAGTATCTGCTGCTTTATCTCCCTGGAGATGACAGCCTGAAAATCGCGTACTATCGTCGGGAACGGGTGAGGTCCCATTACCGAGCCTAAGCAGTAGTGGGTGTCCGCGACACGGCTCGTCCATTCGCGCATAGCCTCGGATACCGCGTCCTTGAGGGTAGCCGTGCCGGTGGTGACGGGTATCACCTCCGAGCCGAGCAGCTTCATGCGGTAAACGTTGAGCGCCTGACGCTTTGTGTCCTCCTCGCCCATGAAAACTACGCACTCCATGCCCATGAGCGCCGCTGCGGTCGCGGTAGCAACACCGTGCTGACCTGCTCCTGTCTCCGCAATAAGGCGGGTCTTGCCCATTTTCTTCGCGAGCAGAGCCTGTCCGAGCACGTTGTTGATCTTGTGCGCGCCGGTATGGTTGAGGTCTTCGCGCTTTAAGTATATCTTCGCGCCGCCGAGGGTCTTTGTGAGCTTCTCCGCGTAATACAGCCGCGAGGGTCTTCCCGCGTACTCATTGAACAGTGTCGTAAGCTCGCTGTTGAACTGCGGATCATCCTTATAGCGGTTGTACGCCTCTTCAAGCTCTATGACCGCGTTCATCAGCGTTTCGGGGATATACTGTCCCCCGTGTATGCCAAATCTTCCGTTGCTCATATCGTTATCCTTTCTATCTGTTTGTGAAGTCAGATGATCTCGCCGTCTGAACAAATCTCGCTATCTTGTCGGGATCCTTCTGCCCGTCGGTCTCGACCCCGGAGCTTACATCCACACCGTATGGCGAGTACCGCGATACCGCAGTTCCGACGTTCTCCGGAGTAAGTCCGCCCGCGAGGTAGTAGAGCCTGTCCACGTCCTCAAGGTAGTCCCAGTCGAAGCTTTCTCCGGTGCCGCAGCCGTTGTCAAGCAGAAGTATATCCGCCGCGGACTGCATCGCGGGTCCTATATCTCCCGCGCCGTGTATCAGGAACGCCTTGACCACGGTAAGCCCCGTGCGATCCTTTACTTCCCTGATGTAGTCGTCCGACTCGCTCCCGTGGAGCTGCACCACGTCTATGATGCCCTTCGAGGCTATCTCACAGACCTTGTTTATGTCCTCGTTCAGGAACACCCCGAACGTCCTGATCTTCCTGTCAAGTATCCCGCGGAAGCGTGCCGCGGTCTCAGGTGTGATGTATCGCCGGCTCTTCTCTGCGAAGATGAATCCCGCGCAGTCCGGAAGCACCCGGTTCAGACACTCACAGTCCTGCTCACGCATCATTCCGCATATCTTTATCTTAACCATTCGTTTCTCCTTTCAGTCCGGCAAGCGCCGCCGCCTTGTCTTCCGCCCGCATGAGCGTTTCCCCGACAAGCACCGCGTCAACGCCCGCCGCTCTCAGCGCCGCCACATCCTCGGCGGTCTTTATGCCGCTCTCCGCGACGAATACTATACCCTCCGGCACAAGCTTTCTCAGGTTCACGGCGTTGTCCGTGCTCACCGAGAAGTCCTTAAGGTTCCGGTTGTTCACACCGACCACCCGTGCTCCTGCACTCAGTGCCTCTCTCACCTCGTCCGCGTCGTGGGCCTCTACCAGAGCCGACAGCCCGAGCTTGTCGCAGATGCCGATGTATTCGCGAAGCATGTCCTCGCCGAGCAGCGAGCATATCAGCAGCACCGCCGATGCTCCAAGCGTTCTCGCCTCGTAGATCATGTATTCGTCGATCACAAAGTCCTTGCGTATGCAGGGCGTTTTCACCGCCGCCGCTATCTCCCGCAGGTACTCCGTGCTCCCGAGGAAGTATTCCGGCTCGGTCAGAACGCTTATGCAGTCCGCGCCTGCCGCTTCATACTCCTTCGCGATATCGAGATAGGGGAAGTTCTCCGCTATCAGACCTTTGGACGGCGAGGCTTTCTTGCACTCGCAGATAAACCCGACTCCTGGCTTTTTCAGCGCCTTCTCGAACTCAAACCCGCGTGCCGGCATAGCAAGCGCCGCCTGCTTCATTTCTTCCGCCGGGACACGCTGCTTTGCGGCTTCAACACGCTTGCGGGTGCTTTCGGCGATCTTATCGAGTATATTCATGCTTTGCCTCACTTGTTGGATATCTCAACGAACTTGTTCAGTATCTCAAGAGCCGCGCCGCTGTCGATCATTTCCGCAGCCTTCTTAACGCCGTCCGCGAAGGACTCCGCCTTGCCGCCGACATATATTGCCGCACCCGCGTTGAGCAGCACAGCATTGCGCTTTGAGCCCTTGTCCTTGCCTTCAAGTATCGCTCTTGTGATAGCTGCGTTCTCCTCGGGTGAGCCGCCTACCAGCTCGATCTTGTCACAGCGCGCAAATCCGAAGTCCTCGGGCTTGATCGTGTAGGTCTTGTACCAGCCGTCGCGGAACTCGCAGACCTTTGTGGGAGAGCTCATAGAGATCTCGTCAAGCTTGTCCTGACCGTACACCACCATACCGCGCTTCATACCGAGAGTGGTAAGCACCTGTGCTATCGGCTCCACGAGGTACTCGTCATATACGCCGAGTACTATGAACTGCGGGCTTGCGGGGTTTGTAAGCGGCCCTAAAATGTTGAACACGGTGCGGAAACCGAGCTCCTTGCGTATCGCGCCGACATACTTCATGGAGGTGTGGTACTTCTGAGCGAAGAAGAAGCAGATACCCGCCTTGTCGAGAAGCTCACGGCACTTATCGGGCGAAAGGTCGATGTTCACGCCCAGAGCTTCGAGACAGTCCGCAGCACCGCACTTGGAGGATGCCGCACGGTTGCCGTGCTTTGCGACCTTGACACCTGCCGCCGCGATGACCATAGCCGAGGTGGTGGAGATGTTGAAGCTTCCCGCGTTGTCGCCGCCGGTGCCGACGATCTCCAGCACGTCGAAGTCGTGCTCTACCTTTGTCGCGTGGTCGCGCATAGCCGCCGCGCAGCCGGAGATCTCGTCGATCGTTTCCGCTTTTGCGCTCTTGGTGGAAAGCGCCGCGAGGAACGCCGCGTTCTGGGTGGGAGTGGTCTCGCCGCTCATGATCTCGTTCATTACCGTGTAAGCCTCATCGTATGTGAGATCCTGCTTCTGTACTATCTTAACTATTGCTTCCTTTATCATTGTTTTTTCCTCCTGCAAAATAATTGATAATTACGGTGCCGCCTGCGGCGACTTTTTGAGTTTACAGTTTACAGTGTACAGTTTACAGTTATTGTATCGGCTTTGCCGATATATTAAATCCGCGCGCGCAGCGCGCACCTTAACTGTAAACTGTAACCTGTAAACTGTTA
>JAFZOA010000482.1 GCA_017550775.1 Ruminiclostridium sp.
GCGGGGATGGCGAAGATGCGCCGGACGGACACGAAATGGGCTGCTCTTGGAGCTATCACGGTGTACAGTGGCAAGTAGAACATGATGTTTGGTGCAGTACCAGCTATTATTGCAAAGGACCATACTACCACTGCCCTATGGGAGAGGAATAAAATAAAACCGGCAAATCGTCCGGTCGGTTCATCCGAAAGACAATAAAAGGAGAAAAACATCATGTCAAAAATGCATAAAGAATAATGTAAACGAAGGCTATTAAGACATACAGAATATTTGTCGGAGAAAACAGATGATAACAATTGAAAAGGGCGATATCGGACTTTACTGCAAGCAGTTTGAAAAGTACCGCACAGACTTCACCGATAAATGCGCGGAAAGTGCGGCTCGGCACGGACATATACTTATCGCGTATCTTGAAGGCACGGCTGCGGGTTACCTGCTGACAAGCGCAGAACACGGCTCGGAATTCATAATGTATGTGTTCACTTTGCCGGAGCTTCGGGGAAAAGGCGTTATGCAGTCACTTATCCGTGAAGCGGTCGGCATTTCAGACGGATATATCGGTACCGCGTTCACGGACATACATGAGTTCGCACCGGTGCTGATGCACGTTATGAAAAAATGCGGTTTTGAGCAGCGCGGGTCGAAATTTATGTTCCGCTGTGACGGCGATGATCTCTGGGACAGGTGGGACGCATATATGGAAAAAAGCGGCAACAGACTGTGCAATACCCTCCGCCGTCAGGGTTATTCTACCGTTCTGCTGTCGGACGCTTCTGAAGAACTGCTCAAACAATATCGTAACACGCCCAATAGTGAATACGCAAATCCGCTCAATCACCAGCACCTTATACTGCCCGGCGCGGAGATCACAAAAGATGTGAGCGTGATGTGCGTAAGAAACGGAATACTTTCCGCTTATGTATTCGCTTATATGCCGGACAGATACAGCGCTGTATTTAAGACACTTTCATCTTCCGCCGCTTTGCATGGAACAGGAGTGATACTGCTCCCTATAGCCGAGGCTCTCAGAAAAGTCCGTGAGCGCGGCTGTGAGCAGTTTGTTTTCTCAATGGACGGTATCGGCGACCGCGCAAATTCCTTCCGGAACAAGGTGTTGTCGGTGCTGATATCAAAAACAAGTCAAAGGATAAGCTATATTTACAAAAAGAAGGATCATCTCCATGAATGAAGCCTTTGTTACGAAAATAAGAGAGAACATTATCTCTCATCTCGATATAGATGATGACAAGATCGCTGAAATGACAGATGATACTATCATCTTCAACACGGGTGATGGTCGCCCGAACCTCGGGCTCGACTCGATAAACGGTCTTGAATTTCAAAGGGCACATTAAGCAATTTTGCTTGATGTAACGCAATCCCACTTATAGTTTCATGTTCAGCACTTCTCCATATATACAAACTCCAGCTTGTCGTTTATCTTTTTGCTGGTAAACGCTGTATATCCGTTTTTTTCGTACAGCCTGATGTTGTCCTTGCTCCTTGTGCTTGTAAACAGCTCGTAACGCTTGTCGGGAAAACATTTTTCGATCTCCGAAAGAAGCACAGAACCGTAACCCTTGCACCTGTGTTCCGGATGAACCATAAGCTTTCCTATGTAAGCTGTACCGCCCTGTTCCTTTGTGCGGACCGAGCCTATTATCCTGTTATCAGTGACCAGTTTCAGAATGATACCGGCATTGAATTCATCAACAACTTCTTCCAGCGTTTGTTTCAGCGGCGGGATGTCCTGCGTTCCGAACAACGCGGCTTCACTCTGATAAGCAAGATACTGGAGCTTCAGAATTTCCGGCAGGTCATTGTATTCGGCTTTTTCTATTCTGTAATTATTCATTATGAGCCCTTCCTGTGACATTTTATTGCGTTACAAATAGTATAGGATCTTTACAACCCCAAAGCGTACCCTGCCGCAATGCCGACAACGGCGGACAGCAGTATTATCAATATGGGATGAACTTTCTTAAAAGCAAGAACGGTGGTAAGCGCGAAAAGCCCGACAAATACCCAAAAGCTCACAGACGAAAATGCTGCGAAATCAAGTCCCGCCGGGAAGAATACCGTACCCGCGACAGAGATGAACGCCGCACCGATAAGCCCGACAACTGCAGGTTTCAGGCCTGCCATAACTCCGCCGACGCCCCTGCTTTTACGGAATTTTTCGTAGCATTTTGCGATGATAAGTATGACGACAAATGACGGAAGAACGATGCCGAGAGTAGCAATTATCGCACCGGGAATACCACCTGTTCTGATGCCTACGAATGTTGCCATGTTGATCGCAAGAGGCCCGGGAGTGCTTTCGCTCAGCGCGACGAAATCGACAAGCTCCGCCTGTGTGAGCCAGCCGTGCTGCTCGGCTTCATACTGTATCATTGCGATCATGGCATA
>JAFZOA010000483.1 GCA_017550775.1 Ruminiclostridium sp.
ACATGAGCGGATTCATAAATCAGCCCGTCCGTCAGCTCTCACTCGGTCAGCGCATGCGTTCCGATATTGCCGCCTCGCTTCTTCACTCACCGGAGATCGTGTTCTTCGATGAACCTACAATCGGAGTCGATGTCGTCGGAAAAGAAGCTATACGTGGCTTTATCCGCGAGCTTAATGCCCGGGACAACGTGACCATGATCTTCACAACTCACGATATGCAGGATATCGAAAAGACCTGCAAGCGGGTCATAATCATCGACAAGGGAAACAAAGTCTATGACGGGACACTGCACGGCATACGCGAAAAATATGCTTCGTCCCGACAGCTCGATGTCGAATTTCTCACAGATACCGAAACTGTACCCATAGACGGAGTTGAGATCGTTAATGTCGATGCACGCCGCAAGCAGTTCATTTTCGGCAAGGATATACACATCAACGATCTTATGAGCACGCTTCTCAACACGTACAGCGTGCGCGACATCAACATCTCAGAGCCGGATATCGACAGCATCATACGTAAGATCTACAACAGGGAGGAAACCGCATGACCGCATATCTTGCCTATGCGAAAAAAGCGTTCCTCGGCAGGAGCGCTTATCGCTTCGATCACCTTATGAGCATTCTCTCAACGGTGCTTCAGTTTTTCATTTTCTATGAGATCTACCGTGCGCTTTACGGCAGTTCGGATTCGGTTGACGGCATAACGCTCAAAGCCGTTACGACGAATTTCGTGCTCTCACTCGGACTCGGAACGATCTTCTCGCCCAACGATTATTTTCTTCCGAACAAGATCAGGGACGGCAGCATTTCTACCGAGCTCCTTCGACCGATAAGCTTCAAGGGCAGAATGATTGCGGAAAATATCGGTGATTCGCTTTTCAATCTGATATTCAGATTTTTCCCGGTGCTCAGCATTGCCCTGCTTACTACCGGAATGAGCGCACCCGCCGATCTTCCCTGCTTTCTGCTGTTCCTGCTCAGTGCGCTTCTTGGCGCGGGAGTTATGTTTTCTATAAGCTTTGCGGTGCAGATGACGGCGTTCTGGCTGATAAATATCTGGAGCCTTGTAACGATAAAGAACGTGTTTGTAAACGTGCTTTCCGGCTCGATGATACCGCTGTGGTTCATGCCTGAGTGGATGCGCAGAGTGCTTGACTTCACGCCGTTCGCATCAATTTATTTCACGCCGGTTCAGATATATCTCGGTCAGCTTTCATACGGCGAGACCGCGGTGAAATGCGCGATACAGATCGCGTGGACAGTATTTATTTTCCTTATCGGCGAGATACTTTGGAGAAAGGGACAGCACAAGCTTATCGTCCAGGGAGGCTGAAATGAAAGATACGTTACACCTAATGGCAGTATATACGAAAACAACTGCGCGGGCATGGTTCCAGTACCGTGTTGATGCAGTCCTTCGTTCTTTTGCTGTATTTCTCCGTGAAGCTACCGGAATAATCGTGATATGGTTCACACTGTTGAAATTCGACACTCTGAACGGCTGGGACATTTACGAGATGCTGTTTCTCTTCAGCCTTCTTTTCCTGACATACGGCATTATGATAATCTTCTTTACGGGGCTTCGCGATTTCGGGAACACAGTCCGCGACGGCAGTTTCGACAGATTCATACTTCGTCCGAGAGGTCTTCTGTTCCAGATAATTTTCGTGAATTCCGACTGGTTTGCCGCGATAGGTCACGGAGGTCTCGGCATAGTTCTTTTCCTGCTCTCGGCTGGAAAAGTCGGCATACAGTGGAACTTCTTCAACGCGATGTATTATATTATCACCGTTGCCGGCGGGGTACTTATACAGGGCGCGGTTTTCCTGTTCCTTGCGGCGCTCAGCATATTCCTGCTGCAGACGGACAGCCTCAAGGAAATGCTGTACTGGAATATGCGCAAGTTTGCGGGATATCCCATAAGCATCTTCAACAAATTTATCCAGGTCATAATGATCTATGTTATGCCATTCGCATTCGTGAATTATTTCCCCGCACAGTTTTTGCTGCGCAAAAGCGATATGTCGGAGTACCCTGAGATATTTATGTATCTGACACCGTTTATCGGCATTCTGATGTATCTCGCAGCATATCTTTTCTGGAGATTCAGCATAC
>JAFZOA010000484.1 GCA_017550775.1 Ruminiclostridium sp.
ATTTATGGCGTCGGTGCGAATTTATTTTGTGGTCGGCGGTATTCTTTTCGCTCTGATCTGGTATGCTATCGAGAAGAAAAGAGGTCGTCCCCTTTTTGCGAGAGGGGGTGATTGAGTATGAAGATCGTATCGAAGAAACTCTCGGAGCTGCACCCGATAGAGAAGAATATTCGCAGACACCCCGAAAAGCAGATCAAGGAATATGTCCGCTCGATAGAAATGTTCGGGCAGACAAAACCGCTTGTCATTGACGAGGAAGGAACAATCCTTATCGGTAACGGCTTATATGAAGCCCTCAAGGTTATGGGCAAGGACAAAGCCGACTGTAATGTGATGTCGGGGCTGACCGAAAAGCAGAAGAAAAAGCTTATGCTTGCCGATAACCGAGTATATGAGCTCGGCTTTACGGACACGGGCATATTTGACGAGATAATCAGAGAGCTCGACGGTGACATAGATGTTCCCGGCTGGGACGCTGACCTCCTCGAAATGCTCAACAGCTCTGTGCAGGACGCAAACGAAATGGTCGCAAGCTATGGCACATTCAGCACGGAAGAAGTCGAAACGGTAAACAATACCGAGCGAATAGACCACAGTGAGCCGAGCGCGGCCGCTGCTCCCCTGTCTGCTCCTGCTGCCGCTGAACAGGACGCGGGGAACGACGAAACACCTTCCGGAAATGCGGACGCGGTTGTTGAAAGAACGATAATATGTCCGCATTGCGGTGAGCGTATATGCCTGTAAGACGGCTGAAAAGCTCAATATCCGTTCTGGACGCGGCGAAACAGCGGATAAAGAATGTGTTTCAGAACGGTACAAAGGTCTATCTCTCGTTCTCTTCGGGAAAAGACAGCTTGTGTATGTCCTCAATAGTCTATGACCTGATACGCTCGGGAGAGATCAATCCCGAACAGTTGACGGTCATTTTTATTGATGAAGAAGGGCTGTACCCGTCTATGGTCGAAGCTGCTGAACGGTGGCGCCGGAATTTCCTGTCTGTGGGCGCGAAATTTCAATGGTTTTGCCTGCCGTTCAAGCAGGTCTGCGTAATAGACCACCTTTCCGCTGCGGAGAGCTGGATAACCTGGGAACCGGGAAAAGAGGACAAGTGGATGCGTCCGCTGCCGAAAGGTGCGATAACATCTTCTCCATATCTCCACTATCCCGGCGAAATGAATTATCAGACCTTTTGCGGAAAAGCGTTCTCGGACGGCATTCAAATGGTCGGTCTGCGGACGGCGGAATCGGTAACAAGGCTTCACGTCCTCGCCCGACGCAATATGAATCAGATAAACAACACATTTTATCCGATTTATGATTGGTCGGACGCGGATATATGGCTGTACATCAAAGAGCGCGGTCTTGAATTCCCCGAGATATATATGCGGCTGTACGAGGCGGGAGTGAAGAAAAATCAACTCCGCCTCTGCTGTTTCTTCGGGGATATGTCAACACAAGGTCTGCGGTGGGTCGCCGAAACCGATAACGACCTCTGGACGAGGATAGAACGGAGAGAGCCGAACGCATATTTGGTATTGCTCTACTGGGATAGTGAAATGTTCCGGAGATCGTCAAGCAAGCGCCGAGAGCTCGAAGAGGATGAAGATCCAAAAGATTATCGGGCGTTATGCAAGGATATCTTATTCCTGCACCCCGAAAGATACACAATACAGAAAGACACGCTGGCTCACATCAAGGGCTGGCGTGGTTTATTCATAAAGACATACGGGATAGCCAATCAGAGCCACTATAAGAAGATGTACGAGGGGCTGCTGTATGGAGACCCGAAATCCCGTGTACTGCGTATACTGTGGACTACCATATTCACCGACTACTGCGAGGAAACAAAACCTCATAAGCAGAAGGAGGTGAATGATAATGAGTGAAGAGATGAACTTGTTTGCACCTCTGGCGTCGTTACAGTGGGTAGATCACGATACATTACACGCGAATGACTATAACCCTAACAAGGTTTCGGAAGATAATCTGCAACTGCTCACCCAGTCTATTCTGACGAACGGTTGGACGCTCCCTATTGTGGTGCGCCCGGACTATACGATCATTGACGGCTTTCACCGGTGGACAGTATCGGGGAGAGAACCGCTGCGAACAAAGCTCGGTGGCAAGGTGCCTGTCGTTGTTGTTGACCACCACGGAAACACGGACGAAGATGTGTACGGCACCATAACACATAACAGAGCGCGCGGTACGCACCTTTTGGAGCCTATGAAAGCTATCGTAAAGAAACTCCTCGACGAAGGTAAGACCGTAAACGAGATAGGAAAGCAGCTCGGTATGAAGCCGGAAGAAGTATTCAGACTTTCGGGATTTAACCGCGAAGACTTCCTCGCTCTGATGACCAAAGGTCACGACACCTACTCAAAAGCAGTAATCTACACGCACTTGTGAACTCTTTTGCGCAGAAACGCGCGGAGAGACGCTGTGCGGCGTTTCCCTCGCAAAATATATCGTAACCTTGCCTACCATTGGGAAAGCTCACACAGCGCACGGGAGAGCCCGTCAGCGCCATTGCCGACCCTACCCGACCCCCAAAAGGTACTGTGACGGGGTCAAAATCACGAAGCGGGCTCGTCGACCCCAAATTTCGCGTAGTTAGCGAAAAAATTTTTTCTACTTTACTTTACAGATAGCCATTCGGATAGATACTTCCTTAAAAATTCCGGCGAAAGTCGGGCGGGATATGTGCTGAATTCTTGCAAAAGTGAGGGTAAATGCGAGCAAGGTGGGAGGCTCGGCACAGTTCGGTTAGGATATAACCGAATCGCATTTATGCGGGCAAGCGGGGATAACTCCGTAAGCTCGCTCCAATTGGCATTAAGACACGGCGAAAGGAGCAAGAGCTGTGGCGAGAGCGAGTAGTAATGTAGCGGTAATCAAGGACGGCGCGGTATATGTGCTTCGTTCGGGAACGCCCGTGTATGTCGGTACTGCTGATATATGCGCTTGGACGGGAAAGACGAAACAATGGATAGGACAGCTTACCAATCAGGGAGTGCTTGAAAGGGTGCAGACCGAGCAGGGGCAATTCTACAATGCCGGAGATACAGTCAACGCATACTTGGAATCAATCGCCGACAAGGTGGAAAATTCAGAAACCGAGCAGGAGAAAAAGAAAGCCGAAATGAGTTTGAAGAAGTCCAAGGCTGCGATAGCAGCTATGGAAGTTCTTGAACTGAAAGGGAAAATGCACCGCTCGGAAGATGTCGCGGATATGACAGAGGACTTGGTTTACGCCATACGCAATTCTCTGCTTGCTTTGCCGGGCAGACTTGCGGTTGACCTCGCTGAAATGTCAGAGCCCGCGGAAATCTCCAACTGTATTCGTAACGAGATTTACAAGATAATGGACGAGTTATCGCGGTACGAGTATAATCCTGCGAAATATGAGGAAAGAGTGCGAGAAAGGTTGAAGTACGATGCCCGACCCGCAGGAGACGACAGCGAAGAGGACGAATGAACTGCGGAACTTAAACCGCGCTATTAAAAAAGCAATAGCCGGATTTAAGCCTCCCGAAAATCTTACTGTATCGGAATGGGCGGATAAATACCGCCGCCTATCTCCCGAAAGCTCCGCGGAAACAGGTCTGTGGAGAACATCACGCACACCCTACCTCAAAGAGATAATGGATAGCTTCAATGATCCGAAAGTGCGGCACATAGTCTTTGTGTCCTCGTCGCAGGTCGGCAAGTCCGAAGCTATGAATAACATTATCGGGTACATTATTTCGCAGGATCCCGGCAGTATCTTGTTCGTCCAACCGACAACGGTAGATGCCAAAGAATACAGCAAACTCCGTATTGCTCCAATGATACGGGATTGCAAAGAATTGAAATCTCGCGTCGCGGTGAGCAAAAGTCGTGATACGGGAAATACGATATTACAGAAATCATATCCGGGCGGCATACTCACAATGTGCGGCTCGACAGAGGCTCATTCCCTTGCGAGTAAGCCTATACGGTACATTCTCGGTGACGAGCGTGACCGTTGGGCGACTTCGGCAGGAAATGAGGGGGACCCTTGGGAGCTGGCACAAGCTCGACAGATAACATTCTACAATGCGAAGTCTGTTGAGGTATCAACGCCGACGATAAAGGGCGCGTCCGCTATTGAGACCGCCTACGGCACAGGAACGCAGGAACGGTGGAAAACGCGCTGCCCTCATTGCAAGGAATTCAGCGAGATCACATTCGAGAGCATACGGTTTGACAAGGAAGAAACCGCAGCTCCCGGCGATAAGAAGATATACAAGGTCTCAAATATTTATTATATCTGCCCCGCTTGCGGCGCGATCAGCACCGAAGCGGAGATAAAACGGCAGCCTGCAAAATGGGTAGCGGAAAATCCCGAAGCGCTCTCGGCGAACAATACACGGTCGTTCTGGCTGTCGTCGTGGGTATCTCCGTGGGCGAGCTGGTCATCTACAATACAGCTTTACTTGCAGGCTCTTGGCAATACCGAGAAAATGCAGGTCGTTTACAATACTCGTTTCGGTCTGCTGTGGGAAAATCGCGGCGACCTCGAAAGCGAGGACAGCATTTTGGCACGGCGCGAGCAGTACGATGCTGAACTTCCCGATGGGGTGCTGCTGCTTACCATGGGAGTAGATACGCAGGACGACAGACTTGAATATGAGGTCGTCGGTCACGGTCATTTCGGGGAAACGTGGGGTATTAAAAAAGGCGTTATAATGGGACGCCCCGATACAGAAGAAGTGTGGCAAACCCTTGATGATGTTATAAACCACGTTTACAAGTTCGAGAGCGGCGTAGGACTGAAAATCTCAATGACGTTCGTGGACGAGGGCGGACATTTCACACAAGATGTAAGATTGCATTGTCGTGAGCGTCAAGGCAGAAAGGTATTTGCTATCAAAGGCCGCAGCGCCGACGGTGTGCCTTATACATCTATGCCGCGTCAGCAGAAGATAATGAAGAACGGCAAGTTTGCGGGTATGACCTATGTGTGGGAGATCGGAGTTGACAGCGGAAAGCAGGTCATTATGGATAATCTGCGGGTGCAGTCCCCGGGTCCGAAATACTGTCACTTCCCTCGACGCGACGATTACGGAACAGCGTATTTCAAAGGGCTGCTCTCGGAACACAAGGTGTATAATCCGAAACATAAAAATCCGTGGTCGTGGGAGAAGATACCCGGACATGAACGCAACGAACCGCTTGATGTCAGAAACTATGCTCTTGCCGCCGCAAAGGCTCTCTCGCCGGACTTTGATGCACTGGAAGATAGACTACGCTCCGCTGTTCCGAACGAAGAAACGGCGGTTGCAACTACCCCTGCGGCAGAGAAAAAGCCCCCGCGTAAGAGGGTAACGAAGCTCAAAGACACATACAACGACTGGTAAAGGGTGATCTTATGACTACAAGAGAACAGGCGAAGGTCCTATATGAATACTATGACAGGCTGATAGGTAAGCTCACGGACGCGAAATTTGCTCTGCTTGAAGGCGGCGCAAAGTCGTACAAGATAGACGATAGAGAGCTTACGCGGTTTGACATAGACAAACTCGGTATGGAAATCGACGACGCTATCAAGAAGCGCTCCGAAATGGAGGCTCTTATGAACGGCAGGGCGCCGAGAAAAGCGGTAGCGATAGTACCGAGGGATTGGTAAAATTGGGTAAAGGTGGTGCTCGCCACTTTTTACTACGGCGTAGTTGCTCCTTTCTGCGCCGTTTTTTGAGTACAAGGGGGGGACTGTAATGGGAAAAGGCTATGGCGAAGCAGGAGCGAGCTGGACCAAGCGAGCATTAAAAGGGTTTACCGCCCAGAGCGGTAACCCGATTGAAGATATAGACCTCAATAATAAGACGATGAGGCAGCGGGCGCGCATACTGTATATGGCTGCGCCTGTTGCAACTGCGGCGATAAACACCAATCGCACATCTGTTATCGGTCCCGGTCTTCATATGCGCTGTGCGATCAACCGAGAAATACTCGGTATTACGCCGGAGCGCGAAAAAGAATGGCAGAGGCGTACAGAAGCGGAGTTCCGAATGTGGGCGGAGAATAAAAATGCCTGCGACGCGCTCGGTATCAACGATTTCTACGAAATGCAGCAGGTCGCTTTGAAAGCGTGGCTGACAAGCGGCGATGTATTCGCGCTTGTCAAGCGTTATGATGTTACGCGAGATATGCCGTATAGTCTGCGGCTTCATCTGATCGAGGCGGACCGCGTAAGTACGCCGCAAGACCTGCGGAACATAATGCCGACAGAAGGGCTTGACCGCAAGACCGGAAACAAGATACACGACGGAGTTGAGGTCGATGCGAACGGGCGTGTTGTAGCATACCACATCTGCAATGTATATCCCGGAGAATTTCTGTTATCTACTGCGGAATGGACGCGTGTCGAGGCTGTCGGAGAAAAGACAGGCCTGCCGAACATCATACAGATAATGGAGACCGAGCGCCCCGATCAGTACAGAGGCGTATCTTATCTCGCTCCCGTTATAGAAACGCTGTTGCAACAGCGCAGATATACCGAAAGCGAGCTGACGGCGGCTCTGGTACAGTCGTTCCTTACAGCGTGGATCACAACACAAGCGCCGGACGCGGACGCGTTCTCACTGAATGAAACGGGCGGAGCTCCGCCGGACAATGTATCGGATGACGAAAACGAGTATGAAATGGGGCCGGGAACGATAAACACACTTCGCCCGGGAGAAAGCGTAGTATTCGGAGAGCCGAACATACCGACAGCGGGCTTTGAAACATTTATGAAGACAATATGTCGGTTGATAGGCTCGGCTTTGGAACTGCCGTATGATGTGCTTCTCAAAGAATTCAACAGCTCATATTCAGCGTCCAGGGGTGCCTTACAGCAGGCGTGGGAAATGTTCAAAATGCGTCGTTCGTGGTTCGTCAATGACTTCTGCCGACCTGTGTACGAAACTTGGCTCGCTGAAGCTGTGGCAAGAGGGCGCATACAGGCGCCGGGCTTCTTTAACGATCCCCTCATACGCGCAGCGTGGAGCGGCGCTCGGTGGGATGGACCGGTACAGGCACAACTCGATCCTGTCAAGGAAGCTTCCGCGAACGAGCTGCTCGTGGCTCACGGCTGGAAGACGAATGAGCAGATAACCCGTGAATACTACGGCGGCAACTGGGCGGAAAACATAGAACAGTTAAATCACGAAACAGATCTGTTTGCTGACGCGGCGGCAAAATTACAGCAAACAGCTCCGAACGAAACAACCGAGGAAGGTGACGATAATGCCGAAGAAAAAGGCGATAAATGATATTCTGCGTAACTGTTATGCTATGAAATTTAGCACAGACGACAGCGCAGAGATCACTATGTACGGAGAGATCGTCGAGGCACAGCCTGTTGACTGGTGGACAGGTAAACCTATCGAGGGTGAATATATCATTCAGAAAGAGTTCCTTGAAGACCTTGAAACAGTCGTAAACACAGGTGTAAAGAATGTGACATTCAGAATGAGCAGTATCGGCGGCGACGCGAATGTGTCTGTACTGATACATAATCGTATCAGAGAGCTTGCGGGCAGCGGAGTTGCAACAACCTGTGTTATTGACGGAGTGGCGGAATCGGGCGGTAGTCTGATAGCCTGCTCCTGCGATAAGGTTATTGTCAATGAATCGTCGCTGTTTATGATGCATAGGTGCTGGGGATATATTTGGGGTGCTTACAACGCCGACGATCTCCGCGAATCAGCGAACGCACTTGAAGCCACTGATAAACAGCAGATAGCGATATACCGGCGCAAGAGCGAAAAAACGGACGCTGTGATCACTCACATGATGAGCAAAACCACATTCCTTGTCGGGCAGGAGATCATTGACGAAGGCTTCGCCGATGAACTGTCAGACGGCACGGAAAACAAGGTAACGATAGCAGCGAGCGCGGATAAACGCTTTATATTTGCCAACGGACACAGGCTGCCTATCCCTCGCGGAATGGTTCTGCCTGATTTTATTTCTACACAGGTAGCGAGCGCTCCGGCAGCGCAAACTATAAAATCAAAGTCGGCTGACGACACCGACACAAATCAGAAGGAGGAAACCACTATGGCAACAAATCTTAGTGAGCTGCGGACAGAAAACCCGGAGCTCGCGACAACGGTTGAGCAGGAAATCCGCAGTGCCGTGTCAGCCGACAACGACAAGGCTGTATCGACGGCGGTAGAAGCCGAACGCTCCCGTATGGCCGAGATAGACGAGATAGGAAGCCTTTACGATCCCGATCTTGTCAAGGAAGCCAAGTATGACAAGCCTTGCTCCGCTGCGGAGCTCGCGCTTCGTGCGGCAAAGGCACAGGCAAAGCAGGGTAAGCACTTCGTCTGCGATATGGACGACGACAACAAGAAGTCCGGTGCGAATGATGTAGCTGAAAGTCCTGCTCCCGACGACGCCAAGACCGATGATAACCCCGAAGATGTAAAGGCTTCGGCAAAAGCGGCGGTCGCGCGGTGGAAGAATATCAAGGAGGGAAAGTAAATGGCAAAGGAACTCGTAAACAAGATCGGCTCTATCGGGCAGGATAATCTTATTGCGAAACTTACTCCTGCCGCCGAAACATTCGGTATCAAACTCGCACAGCTTGCAGAAGCGGCGACTATCAAGAGAGGAACACTTCTTTGCAAGAACGCAAGCGGTAAGTATGTCGCGTATACCGGCTCTGTTGCAACAGAGGAATTTAACGGCGACGGCTCGGCAAAGACATTTACTCTTACCGGCAAGCCTGCTTCTATCAGCGGCGTGGTCGTTGGTACAGACGCGGCGGTAGTTGATGACTACAACGCATACACGGGAGTTGTCACACTCCATACTGCCCCCGCTGCGGGAACAAAGAATGTCAAGGTGACATACTCGACAGGCAGCGTTCCGTCTGCAATTCTCTGTGTAGATACAGCGGTCGGTACATCTGCCGACGAAACATCGGTAGCATACCGTAGCGGCAATTTCAGCCGCAAGCACATCATACTCCCGACAGGTTATACACTTACCGAGAGTGATGAAGACGAGCTCCGTAAATATGACATCATATTCACGGACACGCTCGACGCATAAGGAGGAAACGAATTATGGCATTAGATATTTACAGCACTTACTATATGCTTGAAGCGGTCAGAGAGATACCCCTTGAACACACATTTTTCAAGGAGAGATACTTCCCGACCGACGCAGCTATGGATATTTTCGGTACCTCAAAGGTGCTCGTTGACTACAAGAAGAACACACAGGGCGTAGCTCCGTTCGTTCTTCCTCGCGTCGGCGCTATCCCCGTAGGGCGCGACGGCTTCGATACCGCAGAGCTCGAACCTGCGAACATCTGCATATCCAAGCCCCTTACGCTCGATCAGCTTCAGAACAGAGGCTTTGGTGAATCGCTCCTGTCGGAGAAAACACCCGCAGAAAGAGCGCAGTATTTTCTTATGGATGACCTTGCAGATCTGTCCGCGCGTATCTCTCGTACAGAGGAAATACTTGCAGTCAAGACTATGCTCGATAACGGCTGCGTAATGAGGCACAGGACGGATCGTGAGGATATCTACGAGGATATCGAGGTTAAGTTCTATGACGGACCGAATAACCCCGCGATCTTTACCCCTGCCAATACCTGGTCGCACTCTACATACTCCAGCGGCACTTGGACGCCCGGCAACTGGTACGATGACATCTGCTCTATGATAAAGATGCTCACAAGAAACGGCAGACCGGCAACAGAAATTCTTGTCGCGGGAGATGTAGGCGACTTCCTTATGAGCGACGGTTGGGTACTCGCTATGCTCGATAACCGCCGTACAGAAATGGGCAGGATCGATCCGAAGCTCCTCACAGAGTATGTTAACGAAATAGGCGTGTTCAACTTCAAGGGCAGAGTTCTCCCGATACTCGTCAATGACGGTACATACGAGAGCAACGGTTCAGATGTTCCGTATATTCCGAACGGTACGGTTATCGTTACCGCTCCAAATGTCGGCAAGGGACTTTACGGAGCTGTAACCCAGATGGAGCAGGACGGAAATTACCACACCTATGCAGGACGCAGAGTTCCTATGCACTACTTCACAATGCGTCCGCCTGTCAAGGAAACACAGCTTACTTCTCGTCCGCTGTTCGTTCCCAAGAGGGCGAATCCTTGGACGGTCGCGAAGCAGGTTCTCGGCTCGTAATCCGTAAGCGAAAGGAGCACAAATATGATACGAATGATTTGCGGATCAACAGCTATCGGCACAAAGATTTACAGCGCATCAGACGGGGCGTTCTCGGCGGACAAAGAAGTCGAGAAACGCCTTGTCGCTCTCGGTGTCGCGGAATATGTCGGCAGAAACGCTGTTGCAACAAGCGGAGAGAGCGTTTCAGACAGTGAGACAGGTGTAGATATACCCGACGAGGAAAACACCGCAGAGAGCGTTTCAGAAGCCGTGAGCGATATTCCCGAATACAGTATAGACAGCTCTATCGGAGAATTAAGAACACTGGTGAAGAATGCGGGTCTCTCTTTCAAGGCGAACACCAAAAAGGACGCTCTTGTAAAAATGCTCGACGAGTATTACGGTGTCGGTGGGCTTGAAGACATAGGACTGAGCGCAGAGGACATAGTTGTATGAGCGCGTTCAAGGATATGGTCGAAGCAGACAACAAAGCGATATTTCTCAATGCTGACGAGTTTGCGGAGATACACACAGTTGAGTATAACGGTGTGACATACTCTGATATTCCTGTACTCCTTACCAAAGTCAAGGAAACGAAGCGTCCGGTGCTCGTTATCGGAAAGGACGAAGATCACCTTGACGGTCTGCACCTTGCTACCGCCGTAGCGCATATCGCGCTTGCTGACATGAACGGAGTTATCCCCGAACAAAAACAGCTTATACGCATTAATGACGGCGAGGCTCTTGGTATGCCGTTTATGATGACATATCGGATAAAGGTATCTGACTGTGAAATGGGTATGATTCGGCTTGAATTGGAGGCGTATGATGAATGAGTGAAGATATTTATTCAATGGAACGCTCCGCTATCAAGAATGGCATATCCACATATCTCGTTGACGATGTAGGCGGCGACAGCATTGACCAAGTCTCCAAAATGCTTGCGGGAATACCGCACGCTGCGGACAAGGCGATAGGCTCGGCAATAAAGAGAGCCGCCCAGAGCGGTGAGGCTTATGCGGCGCGTGCTGTGCGTGATGAATATTTCGTGTCAGCCGCAGACTTCAAGGCCTACACCAAATCAAAGCGACACATCAATACTTCCGGTGGAACAACCGAAATCGACATAGAGTTCAGAGGTTTTCATATTCCCCTGCTCCATTTCGACACAAAGGTCGATTCGTCCGGGCGCGTGGTAACGAGAGTAAGGCGTACATCAAGCAAGGTCGTTCTCGACCACGTCTTTTCACAGACAGTCGGAACACACGGCCACACAGGAGTATTCGAGCGCAAGACATCAAAGCGCTTGCCTATCGAAGAAAAGCTCGGACCGTCAACTCCACAGATGATGGACGCTAATGACGATGTGTCGCAGGCTATCGGTGACAAGGTACGCGAAACATTTGACAAGCGTATCGAGCACGAGATCACCGCTATACTCAACGGGTATCGGAGGTAATCTATGACACATTATGAAGCGCTCGACATTCTCAAAAACTATCTCGAAGAGGTAGTCGCCGGAGATAAGTTTCCGGTACAGGTGCAAAAGGGCGACACCGAGCAGATAACCCGCGAGCCCGAAATCCACAAAATGCGACTGCCCCATAGCAGCGACGCAAAGAAGATCGCTCCCTATATTATTGTTAGATATGTTCAGAGCATAGATAACCAGGAAGTAGGGAGAGAAACA
>JAFZOA010000485.1 GCA_017550775.1 Ruminiclostridium sp.
CTGTGCGAGATATGGGACGACATGATAACGGTGTTTGAGTCCGCGTACAAGGCGCTCGGCGGGCATTATGTGACCGTTGAGGAGTACACAGACATACTGACCGACATCTTCACCTCTACCACGATAGCAAAGCCGCCCCAGTCCCTCGACGCAGTCACGATAGGCGACACGTCGAGAAGCCGTTTCGCCGGCGTGAAGCACGTTTTTATCTGTGGCTTCAACCGCGGTATTATGCCGCCGCCCGCGAAGATATCCGAGGTGTTCACACCTACCGAGAGCGAGCAGCTCTCACAGCTTGGCATACCTGTCACGTCCGACCGTATCTCGCGCTATTCGCAGGAGCTTTTCACGGTGTATCGCTGCACCGGGCTTCCGTCGGAACGGCTGTACATAACCTACCCGCTGGTGAGCGAGAACGGCTCGTTCCTCGAACCGTCGGACGCGCTTGCGGGACTTAAAAGCGAGTACTCCGCGGTCACCGAGGGCGCGGACAACTTCGACGCGGCACATTACTGCCGCACCACCGGCTCGGCGGAGCGGTACCTCGCGCATATATTCCGCGACAGCGACCGCTCAGGAGAGCGAAAGGCGCTGATGAAGCGTGTATCGGACAGCTTTGCGAAGATGCTGCGCTCGGCGGCGGGAGAGATACCCGACCGCGACCGTCACCGCGTCTCCGCAGACAGCGCCTCAAGGCTGCTTGTACGGGACAGCTACTCGCCCTCCGCGTTTGCACTCATGAACCGGTGCAAATTCGCGTATTTCTGCCGATACGGACTGGGACTGCGCGACGAGAGCGAGAGAACTGTTGACGCGGTGCTTGCCGGAAACGTGATACATTACTGTCTCCAGCAGCTTCTCACGGACAACCTTAACGACCGTCCCGCGCTTATGAGAATGACCGAGAGCGACATTTCCGAACACGTTTTCCGCAGCATAAAGAAGTACGAGGCGGAGAACTACTTCAAGGACTTCGGCGGCACGGCGAGGTTTTCATACCTGCTCGAACGGCTCGGGCGGTACGCGGTGAAGTCTGCGGTCCGGATACGCGACGAGCTTGCGGAGAGCGGATTCTATCCGGAAGCGCTGGAAAAGAAGCTTAGCTTTCCCTTCGGCGGTGTGACGATTGACGGCAAGTGCGACAGGGTGGACTCTATGGAAAAGGACGGCAAGCGGTATATCCGCGTCATCGACTATAAGCGCAGCAGCCGCGACTTCGAGCTTTCCGACATCTACAACGGCGACAACCTGCAAACGCTCATCTATATGTTCGGCGAGTGCGCGTCCGTGCCCGGAACTCTGCCCTCATCGCTCATCTACCTTCCGGTGGGACTTATGGAGTACACGGCGGCAAGCGGCTCTGACCCGGAGGAAAGCCGCAAAAAGAGCCTTCGCAAGTACATCACCGACCATTCACCGTCCGGCATGATACTCAGCAGCTCGCCGGAGACTGCTGAAATAGCGGAGATGAATAAACGGCTCGAAGCCGCGTACGGCAAGCGGCGCGGAGGATATATAACCCCCATTCCGATCACCGACGGCGTGTATGACCGGCTGGAATCCTACTGCAAATCCTACATCGGCGCAAAGGTGAAGGAGTGCGGCTCCGGCATGGCGAGTGCCTGTCCGCCCGGCAAGGACGCGTGCAAGTACTGCGGGTACGGTCTGTTCTGCGGCAAAGAATAGTTAACAGTTTACAGGTTACAGTTTACAGTTGTGGTGCGCGCTGCGCGCGGATTAAAATATACAGTCAGCGTAGATGAAAAACTATTCACTGTTAAGGAACCGCTGATTTGATCTTGCATGTCGCTTGCATTGCATCTTTAGCCGTCATCTTGTACAAATTCCCCTTGACTTGCTTATTACTCCGGCAATTAAATATTGGTAGTTTTGTTCTTTCTCCCCGCCTTCGGCGGGGAGAAAGAACGGTTATTTGAAACACCGGTTTTAACAATATTTAGTTGCCAAAGTAATAACTGCAAAACCCAGCGTATCCATCACCATAACTGTAACCTGTAAACTGTACACTGTAACCTGTAAACTAAAAAAGCCGCCCCGTATCTCAGGAGTGAGATACGGGGCGCTGTATTTCGGTTATGTTAGTCTTCTTTTGTGTAGAACGGCTCGCCGACCTTCTTTGCGCCTTCGCCGAACGGAGAGTTCACGGGTGCCGCCATGATCGGGTACTTTGTGAGGAATAGCTTTGCTGCATTGCAGATCGAGTCGCCGATATCGCGGCATGTCTCGTTGTCCGCGTTGATGTCGAGCGTGAACAGATAGTATTCCTGTTCGCCCTGCTTGAGCATACAGAAGTACGCGGTCTTTACCTCGGGTATCTTGACGAGCTTCTTGCGGAATGCGCCATATACCGCCTCGGGGATATTCTGCGGCTTGCCGAACATGAGCTTTACCTGCTGTGTGCCGGCGGATTCGCGGCGTGCCTTTTCAAGCTCCGCGACCTCCTTCATGGCTTCAAGCAGTCTTGTTATCGCGTCCTGGGAGAATATAATGTTCTGACCCATAGGGTTGATGACAAAGCCGCTTATAGCGTCGGCTTTCTGCTGTGCGAGCTGAGCTATCTGCGGGAAAACAACGACTATCGTGTTGACCTTGGGACTCTTGCTCCAGAGCATATACTGCTTGATATCTGTAAATACAGTGAAATACTGCTCGCCCTTTGCGTTCTGTATAAGCTTGAAGTTGAACTTTGCGTCCTTCGGTACGGCGACCTTGCCGGTGGCTTTAAGAACGTTTCCGTCAGCGTCGAGCACATCAACGGGCGCAAAGAATTTCGCCTGCAGTACCTGTTCGATAAGAGCCTTCTGAGTTTCCTGGTTCTCGTCCTTTTTGAGCGCTTCCATTGCTTCTACGAGCTTTTCGTTGTGAAGGTCGGGGAACACCTCGCCCATTTTCGGGGGATTTACGTCGGGAGCGACTCTTCCTTCATCGGGTATCCCGTCCGGAGTCGGGAACTTTATATGATTGTCAGCCATTATCTTATTCCTTTCAAAATGATTTGTACTATTATAACATATTTTTCCCGATATTTCAATAGTTTTTCTCGAATTTGAAAATATTATTTCTTGACACAGTCTTTTCGCGGTGTTATAATCGTAATTAAGAAGCGGCAATGAAACAGTGCCGCATGACAGATATATTCTCCGGTATATCCCGGAGACAACAGGAGATAATGAATATGGACGATACGAAAAACCCGCTCGGTACGGAGCCTATCGGGGCTCTTATGCGAAAATTCGCCGTACCGAGCATTATAGCGATGCTCGTCGGGGCGCTGTACAATATAGTGGACCAGCTGTTCATCGGACAGGCTGTCGGCACCGACGGAAATGCCGCCACCAATATCGCGTTCCCGATGACGACAATGTGCATCTCGCTCGCTCTGATGTTTGGAGTGGGCGGCGCGAGCTGCTACAACCTCTCGCTGGGACGAGGCGACAAGGAGAAAGCGCCGTTCTTTGTCGGCAACTCGTTTGTGATGCTTGCCGGAGTGGGAGTGGTGCTCTGCCTGGTCACAGAGCTGTTTCTTGACCCTCTGCTCACGTTCTTCGGCGCACCGGACAGCGTAATGCCCTATGCGCAGGAGTATGTCCGCATAACCGCATTCGGCTTCCCGTTCCTGATACTCACGACAGGCGGCGGGCATCTTCTCCGCGCTGACGGCAGCCCGGGAATGACAATGTTCTGCAGTATCATCGGTGCGGTCATCAACACCGCCCTTGACGCTCTGTTCGTATTCGGCTTCGGCTGGGGCATGACGGGCGCGGCGGCGGCTACCGTGATAGGACAGGTCATATCCGCCGGGATCGTGGTGTGGTATATCTTTTTCCGCTTCCATACATCGAAGCTCGCAAAGGAGCATTTTATCCCTAAGCTTCGCGTGATCGGGAGAGCGGCTTCTATCGGGCTCGCGTCGTTCATCAATCAGATCGCGATCATGGCGGTGCAGGTGACGGTGAACAATCTGCTCAAGCACTACGGAGCGCAGTCGGTATATGGCGATTCTATCCCGATC
>JAFZOA010000486.1 GCA_017550775.1 Ruminiclostridium sp.
CCGCTATCCCCGCCGTCACGGGAAGGTACTGGATCGGGGTCTCGGGGTGGTCGGTGCCGATCGCGAACTGCACCCCGGGCGTGTGGAGCGTCGCGGCATTCTCTATGGAATGGTTGATGATCTCCGGCTTGCACCTGTCCGCGAACAGGGGGCCTATCACACAGTCCGCCCGCTCGTCGGCAAGCTCGTCCGCGATAAGGTGGCCGTCCGTCGCGTGTATCAGCACGTAGTCGAGAGAGAACTCCTTCGCAATGCGTATCGCAGTGAAGATGTCGTCCTGACGGTGACAGTGGAAGTGCGCCTTTATCTCCCGGCGTATCAGCGGGAGCAGCGCCTCGCACTTCATGTCGAGGTCGGGGCGGGAGGTCTCGTCGTCGGTACCCTTTGTGCGCTCGTATTCGGCTAAGTCTTCCATATAGCGGCGGGCTTTCGAGAGCTGCTCGCGTATCACCGCAGCGGTAGCCATGCGGGTAATGGGCGTCTCGTCGCGGTCGTTGTAGGCGCGCTTCGGGTTCTCGCCGAGGGCGAACTTTATGGACACGGGATCCTTTACTATGAGCTTGTCGATCCGCGAGCTCCCGTAGGTCTTCATGGCAAGGAAGTTCCCGCCGACGGGATTTGCGCTCCCGACACCGGTGACTACCGTGCCTACCCCCGCCCGCGCCGCCTCCGAGAAGCACACGTCTGCGGCGTTCACCGCGTCTATCGCGCGAAGGTGTGGCGTGGAAGGGTCGGTGACCTCGTTCACGTCGTCTCCCTCGAAGGCAAGCCCGTTCTCGCATATCCCGATGTGGCAGTGAGCGTCCACGAACGCGGGATAGACCGTAAGTCCGGACGCGTCGATCACGTCGCCGGTATCGAGGCTTCCCGCAAAGTCGTCCATGCTCCCGACGGCGGTTATGACTCCGCCGCTCGTCTCTATGAACCCGCACTCGATGATCTCGTTGTCGTCCGAGGCGGTGAAAATTCTCGCGTTATAGATTATCATAGGCTTTTCCTTATCCTGTCAATGATCTGAGAGGGCGTTCCCCCGGCGTTGATGACTATATCCGCGCGCTCTTTATAAACGGGGCGGCGCTTGTCGTACAGCTCCTTTACCTTCTCCTTCGGGTTGTTTGCGGCGAGAGGACGGTTCTTGTCGTCCTTTATCCGCGCGTAGCAGGTCTCGAAGTCCGCGTCGAGGAGCACCACCCGTCCGGTGCGTTTCGCGGTATCGGCGGTATCGTCATTGATGATCGCACCGCCTCCGAGCGCGACCACGCTGTTGTCCGGCATATCGGCTATGTACTTTGCTTCGAGCTTCCGGAAGTGCGGCTCGCCGTGCTTTGCGAAGATGTCCGGTATCGTCATACCCTCGTGCTCAACGATGTACTCGTCGAGATCGGCGAAGGTCATACCAGACTTGCGGGCAAGCTCCTTCCCGATACGGGACTTCCCACAGCCCATGAACCCGCAGAGGTAGATCTTCATATCATGCCCTCCATGTCGGAGATAAGCTGTCTCAGGTCGCTTTCCTCAAACTTCGCGCCGTTCCATATCTCCTGCGCCGCCGCAGCCTGGAGCACGAGCATCGCCATACCGGTCATTGCCGCTTTTCCGAGCTCTTTAGCCGTCTTGTACAGCAGCGTTTCCTTCGGATTATATACCACGTCAAACACGCTCCCGGTGCGTTCAAGAACGTCCCTCGTGCAGGGCATCTTATCCGTCTTCGGGAACATTCCCACCGGGGAAGCGTTTATAACAAGGTCGAAGTTTTCGCCGCCGAGGTCGTCCGCGGACAGCACCTCGCCCTTTATCGAAGCTGTTCGGATATTTGCGGCGGAGTCTCTCTCCTTCACGGCGGAGACGGTCTTGTCCGCGTCGGGTAAGAACTCCGGCAGCACCGCTACCGTAACGTCACCGCCCTTGTATGCAGCTTCCGCGGCGATCATGCGTCCGACGCCGCCGCAGCCTATCACGAGCACCCGCGAATCAAGCCTTGCTCCGAGCATATCAATGGAGCGCGTGAAGCCGAACACATCCGTGTTATACCCCACCTTCTCCTCGCCGTTCTTCACGCAGTTGACCGAGCCGAAGCGCTCCGCCGACCCGTCAAGGCGCGTGCAGTAGGGGATTATCCCGACCTTGTGGGGAATGGTGGCGTTGAAGCCGTCCAGTCCGCCGAGTGTATCAAATCTGCCGGAAAGCTCCTCCGGCGGTATGTCAAGCAGCTCGTAGCTCCCGTCCACACCCGCAAGCTTCATCAGCCGCGTGTGTATCTGCGGAGAAAGAGAGTGTCCGAGCGGATGACCGATAAGTGCGTATTTCTTCATAGTTTTTCCTTTCATACAAGACAATGGTTTGTTACAGCGCCGGGATATCTTATTGTTCAGGCGTCCACGCTTTCCGCGGTAACGTCGTCAAGCGTCTTCTTCACCATTCCCGTAAGCGCTTTTCCGGGGCCGCACTCTACAAATCTGTCGGCACCGTCAGCCTTCATTGCGGCAAGCTCCGATGTGAAGCGTACCGGCGAGAATATATGCCGGGAAAGTATATCGTGTATATCGGAAAAGTCGTCAAGCTTCCCGCCGGTAACGTTCGAGTAGAACGCCTTTTCCGGCGCTGCGATCTTGATGCCGGAGATAAGCTCCTTGAACTCCAGACCCGCTTCCTTCATGTATTCGCTGTGGAACGCGGCAGCTACCGCGAGCGGAACTACCCTCTTCGCCCCGCGCTCTTTCAGCAGAGCGGACGCTTTCTCTATACCGGAGCCGCTCCCGGCAATGACGATCTGCGCCGCCGAGTTGTAGTTCACCGGAACAACGTAGTCTCCGCCGTCCGATATCTCCTTGCAGGCGCTTTCCACCGCGTCCGGGGCAAGTCCGAGTATCGCCGCCATTTTGCCGCCGTTCTTCTTCGCCGCCTTGTCCATGCACGCGGCACGGTGCTTTATCAGGGTGTAGCCGGTGGGCATATCCACGGCTCCCGAGGTCACAAGCGCCGCATATTCTCCGAGCGAGTGACCCGCAACTGCGGAGAACTCCCCGCCGCCGAGAGTGAACTTCTTCGCGCACATCAGCGACATGGTGAAGATCGCGGGCTGAGAAACGCTCGTTACCGCAAGCTCCTCCGCCGTTCCCTCAAACATGGTCTTTTTAACGTCGAAGCCGAGTATATCGCTTCCGACGGAGAATATTTCCTCATACGCCGCGGGATCCTCGTCGTACAGCTTCTTACCCATTCCGCTGTACTGCGAGCCCTGCCCCGAGAATAAAAGTGCTGTTGCCATAGTGTTGTTCCTTCCTTTTTATCGGACAGTTTGCCGAAATTTCAAAAACTTTATTGTGCGATATTGACAAAACCGAGCCGTACTGTTATAATATAAATGTATGTGCATTGCGCTCATACGGAGTAACTTCTACTATTATATACTATTTCTTACATAAAATCAATAGGGCGTGAGGACAAAATGCGCGGAATTAAAATTATAGGCACGGGAATGTATGTCCCGGAAACTGTCGCAAGCAACGACTGGATATCTACCATACTTGACACCAACGACGAATGGATATACTCGCGGACTGGTATAAGGGAGCGCCGCATTTCGGTTGATAAGCCGAACTTCTATATGGCGGAGCAGGCTTCCCTTGCCGCGGTGAAGAACAGCGGCATCGACCCGGCAGAAATAGACCTCGTGCTCGCGGCGACCTGCTCGCCCGATTACTTCTACCCCGCATTGTCCTGCCTTGTGCAGCATACAGTCGGCGCGGTGAACGCGGCGGCATTCGACATAAACTCCGCCTGCACAGGCTTCATCAACGCTCTCGACACGGCTTCGAGGTTCCTTGAGGACAGCGACTACCGCAACGTGCTTATCGTGGCAAGCGAGCGTCTTGCCCCGCACTGTGACTACACCGACCGCACAGCGAGCATACTCTTCGGCGACGGCGCGGGCGCAGCAGTGGTGACAAAGAACGACAAGCCCATGTGGTCATACCTTAGCGCCAAGGGGGATTACTTCAACGCGCTCTACTGCAAGGTCGACCAGAGCCGCGCAAACTGCCCTCTGCTCGGGAAGGACACCGTCCCCGAGGGACTGATAGACACCGAGGCAAAGACCCATACCCTGCAAATGAACGGCAAGGCGGTGTACAAGTTCGCTGTGGATGCAATGCAGACTGCGGTGAACAAGGTGCTCGAAAAGTCGGGGCTGACACTCGGAGACATTGATCTTTACATACCGCATCAGGCAAACTCCCGCATTATAGAGAGCGCCGTCAAGGGACTCGGGCTCCCGGAGGAAAAGGTATATGTGAACCTCGAAAAGCGCGGCAACACATCAAGCGCCTGCATTCCCACCTGTCTCGCGGAGCTGAGCGAGGCGGGGCGCATAAAGGACGGCATGACGATATGCCTTGTCGGCTTCGGCGCGGGACTTACCAGCGGCGCGATCATTTTTGAACAATAACAAGCGCTTACACGCGTATTCGCAGACATATCCGCGGCAGGAAAGCACCTTGCGGCCGCTGCGGGATTTTAATACTTGAAAGGACAGAAAGCATGAAAACAAGAATAACGGAGCTTCTCGGAATACAGTACCCGATCTTACAGGGCGGCATGGCATGGGTAGCGGAAAGCACCCTCGCGGCTGCGGTATCCAACGCGGGCGGCGCGGGCATAATCGCCGGCGGCGCAGCTCCGATAGACTACCTGCGTGACCAGATACGCCGCGCAAAGACGCTCACCGACAAACCCTTCGGCGTGAACGTGATGCTCATGAGCCCTAACGCGGAGGATCTTGCACAGCTCGTTATAGACGAGAAGGTAAGCTTCGTTACCACCGGCGCAGGCAACCCGGGCAAATTCATGGAGGGCTGGAAAGCGGCAGGCATAAAGGTGATACCGGTAGTGCCGTCGGTAGCCCTCGCAAAGCGCATGGAGCGCTCGGGAGCAGACGCAGTGGTAGCGGAAGGCACCGAGAGCGGCGGTCACATCGGCGAGAACACCACCATGTGCCTTGTGCCGCAGGTGGTTGACGCGCTGGAGATCCCGGTGCTCGCGGCGGGCGGAATAGCGGACGGACGCGGCATCGCGGCATCATTCATGCTCGGCGCGGAGGGCGTTCAGGTAGGTACCCGCTTCCTCGCAAGTGAGGAATGTCAGATACACGAGAACTACAAGAACCTCGTCATCGGCGCGAAGGACACCGACAGCATCGTTACAGGGCGCTTCACGGGACACCCGTGCAGAAGCGTGCGCTCAAAGCTCTCGAAGAAGCTCCAGACCTTCGAGAAGGAAGGCGGTACACCCGAGGAGTTCGAACAGATCTCGGCGGGCTCTCTCCGCAAGGCGGCGGTTGACGGCGACCTTGAAAACGGCTCGTTCATGTGCGGCGCTATCGCCGGCATGGTAAATGAGATCAAGCCGTGTAAGGATATAATAGAGGAAATGTTCGCACAGGCGGAAAAACTCCTCGGCAAATAATCTGAATACAAAGGAAAGAGTGATAATATGGCAGTTGCACTTATAACGGGCGCATCGCAGGGAATAGGCGAGTGCATAGCAAAAAGACTGGCTAAGGACGGCTGGGACATCGCGATAAACTACTACCCCGACAACACAAGCCGGCTCAACGCCGAGAAGGTGGCTGAGAGCTGCCGGGAAAGCGGCATCAGAGCCGAGATATTCCCCGCGGACGTGTCGAACTTCGACCAGTGTGCAGAGCTCGTCAAGGCGGTTAAGGACGCGTTCGGAAGCATAGACGCGCTCGTAAATAACGCGGGCATCACCAGGGACACCCTGCTCACGCTCATGACAGAGGAGCAGTACGACAGCGTTATCGCCGTCAACCAGAAGTCGATATTCAACATGATGAAGCCCGTGGTCAAGATCATGATAAAGCAGAAGCACGGCGCGATAGTCAACATGGCGTCGGTGGCGGGACTTTACGGCAACCCCGGACAGTTCAACTACTCCGCTTCCAAGGCGGCTATCATCGGCATGACCATGTCTGCGGCGAAGGAAGTCGGCGCGCGGAATATCCGTGTGAACGCGGTCGCTCCCGGACTTATCAAGACCCCTATGACCGACAAGCTCACTGACGAGCAGAAGGCTAAGATATTCGACCAGATCGCACTCAAGCGCTTCGGCGAGGTGAGCGAGATAGCGTCGGTAGTATCATTCCTGCTGTCTGACGAAGCTTCCTACATCACCGGACAGACAATAGAAATAAGCGGCGGACTTTCAATGTAAGCCCCCTGACAAGGAGACAGTATGAGAAGAGTAGTTATCACAGGGCTCGGTATACTCAGCCCCATCGGAAACACGGTCGATGAGTTCCGCGAGAACCTTAAGGCCGGCAGACACGGATTCACCCTTGATACATGGTTCCCGGGACAGACCGAGGAAAAGAACGTCGTGGCGAAGGTAAAGAACTTCGATGTGTCGGAGTACATAGACAAGAAGGAAGCCCGCCGTACCGACCCCGTGACACAGTACGCGGTGTATGCGTCAAAGAAAGCGCTTGAGGACGCGGGTACCGACTTCGCGGACATAGACCCCTACAAGCGCGGCGTTATAATCGCGAGCGGCATAGGCGGCATCCAGACAACCGAAGAACAGGTGCTCAACTACCACAACAAGGGCAACGGGCGCGTTTCCGTATTCACGATACCGATGATGATCGGTAACATGGCTCCCGGCGTGGTTGCGATAAAGACCGGCTTCAAGGGCGCGAACTATACGATAGTGTCCGCCTGCGCGTCCTCGACCCATGCGATAGGCGAGGCGTTCAGAATGATAAAGCACGGATATCTCGACTGCGCTATAGCGGGTGGAAGCGAGGCGTGCAGCATCGGCTTCGCTCAGGCGGGCTTCAACAATATGCACGCTATTACCCGGAGCACAGACCCCGACCGCGCTTCGATACCGTTCGACAAGGAACGCTCGGGATTCGTTCTGGGCGACGGCTCGGGAATAGTGATACTCGAAGAATACGAGCACGCGGTAAAGCGCGGCGCGAAGATATACGCAGAGCTTGCCGGCTACGGCGCGACCTGCGACGCGTACCATGAGACAAGTCCCGACCCCGCAGGCGATGCGGGCGCAAAAGCTATGGAGTTCGCGGTGAACGAGGCGGGAGTCCCGCTCGAAACGATAAACTACTGCAACGCCCACGGCACCTCCACGAAAATGAACGACGCGACCGAGACAATGGCGCTCAAAAAGACCTTCGGCGACCACGCGTACAAGATCGCGGTCAACTCCACAAAGTCCATGACCGGGCATCTGCTCGGCGCGGCGGGAGGACTTGAAGCTGTGGCAGTGGCGCTTCAGATGAATGGCGGATTTGTCCACCCGACGGTAGGACTTACCATGGACGACGAGGAATGCGACCTCGACAACTGCAAGGGCAGCACAAGAGAAATGAAGATCACCGGCGCAATAAGCAACTCACTCGGCTTCGGAGGACACAACGCGACCTTGTGCTTCCTGCCTGCGGACAGATAACGGAGGGACGATATGCAGTACGAACACAATGAGCTGCTCGGCGCGGCTAAGGAATATATAGCACTTATGAAGGACAGCGGGCTCGGATACTTCCGCATCAAGAACGACAAGTTCGAGATCGAGCTCGGCGAGAAACCGCAGCACATGATGCCGCCCCCGCCTCCGATGCAGCCGGGACAGTTTGCGGGACAGGTCCTGCCCGGACAGCCCCTTCCGCCCCAGCCTGACCTTGCCGGAAAGCAGGACAGCAGCAAAAGCGGAAAGATCATGAACTCGCCGATAGTCGGAACGTTCTACGCGGCTCCCTCACCCGAGAAGCCCCCGTTCGTGACGATAGGCCGACAGGTGGCAAAGGGCGACGTTCTGTTCATTATCGAGAGTATGAAGCTTATGAACGAGGTAATGAGCGAGTACGACGGCGTTGTGGCTGAGATATTCGTCGAGGACGGCGAGACCGTCGAGTTCGGTCAGCCGATCATGCGTATAGAATAAAACAGCGAGGTAATGAGCCGTGAAAATGGATATTGAGCAGATAAAGCAGGTAATACCGCACCGCGACCCGTTCCTGCTGATAGACGAGATCGAGGAGATCGAGGAAGGAAAGCGCGCCGTCGCCCTTAAACACATCAAGGCGGACGACTTCTGGTTCCGGGGGCATTTCCCCGACTACCCGGTAGTCCCGGGCGTGCTGATACTCGAAATGCTTGCCCAGACCGGAGCCGTGGCTATGCTTATGCTCCCGGAGAACAAGGGCAAGATCGGGTTCTTCGGCGGTGTAAAGGAAGCTAAGTTCCGCAGGCAGGTAGTTCCCGGCGACACGCTTCGTCTTGAGGTCGAGATCGTAAAGGTCAAGGGACCAGTAGGCGTAGGCAAGGGCATAGCTACCGTGAACGGCGAGAAAGCCTGCACCGCAGAGATAACCTTCGCAATAAAATAAGGCGGAAGCAAAGACAGTATGATCGATAGAATACTTATAGCAAACCGCGGCGAGATAGCGCTGAGAGTTATCCGCGCCTGCCGCGAGCTTGGAATAGAGACTGTCGCGGTATATTCCACCGCGGACAGGACCGCGCTCCACGCGCAGATAGCAGACCGCTCAGTCTGCATCGGCGGCGCGAGAAGCACCGACAGCTACCTTAACACCCGCGCTATCCTCGCCGCCTGCGAGATAACCGGCGCACAGGCGATACACCCGGGCTTCGGGTTCCTCTCCGAGAGCAGTCGTTTCGTGCGGCTTTGCAGCAAGTGCGGCATAAAGTGGATAGGCCCCGACGCGGACGCTATGGACGCTATGGGCGACAAGGCGAACGCAAAGGCTACCATGATAAAAGCGGGCGTTCCCGTGGTGTCCGGCTCGGACGGCATAGTCGAAAGCGTAGATGAGGCAAAGCGCATCGCCGCGGAGATAGGCTACCCTGTGCTCGTAAAGGCGAGCGCCGGCGGCGGCGGACGCGGGATACGCCGCGCGGACAGCGAGGAAGAGCTCGAACCCGCGCTCACAGCCGCAAAGCAGGAGGCTCTGCGCTTCTTCGGAAACGACGAGGTGTACATCGAGAAGTTCATCGTTGACCCGCGCCATGTCGAGATACAGGTACTCGCCGACGAATACGGCAATGTCATCCACCTCGGCGAACGTGACTGCTCCTGTCAGCGCCGCAACCAGAAGATGCTCGAAGAGTCCCCGAGCCCGATAATGACACCGGAGCTCCGGGAGAAGATGGGCGAGGCGGCGGTTAAGGCGGCAAAGGCTTGCGGCTACCACAACGCGGGTACAGTGGAGTTCCTTGTGGACAAGGACAGGAACTTCTACTTCATGGAAATGAACGCGCGCATACAGGTCGAGCACCCCGTCACCGAAATGGAGACCGGCATCGACCTTATAAAGCAGCAGATACTTATAGCGAGCGGAGTTCCCCTCGGCATAAAGCAGGAGGACGTCAAGCTCTCCGGACACACGATAGAGTGCCGTATCAACGCCGAGGACCCCAAGAACGGGTTCCGCCCCTGCCCCGGAAAGATAGATTTTATCCATTGTCCCGGCGGCTTCGGGGTGCGTATCGACTCCGCGGTGTATCAGGGCTACGAGATACCGCAGTTCTACGACAACATGATCGCGAAGCTCATAGTCCACGGGCGCGACAGGAACGAGGCAATAACCAAGATGCGCGTGGCTCTCGGAGAAATGCTCATAGAGGGCATTCAGACCAATATCGACTATCAGCTCAGCGTCCTACGCGACGCGGACTTTATAAGCGGCAACTTCGATATAGGATTTCTCAACCGCAAAGACTTTACCTGATAAAAGAGGCTGAAATATGGCATTAGAAGATCTTTTCAAGGTCGTGAAAGACCGGTCTATGGCGGACACAAACCCAAAGACCGACAAACCAAAAAAACCGGCGTTCGGTGTGGAGATACCGAAGGGACTGCTGTTCAAGTGCCCCCGCTGCGCCGCGGTGACCTACCGTGACGAGTTCGAGCGGAACAAGTCGGTATGCCCGTCCTGCAACTACCACGCAAGGATAAGCTTCCGCGAACGTCTGGAAATGACCGTGGACAAGGACACCTTCGAGGAGCTTGACGCGGGACTCACCACCCTCAACCCTATCGACTTTCCCGGCTATGAAGCAAAGATCGCGGAGCTTCAGGAAAGCTGCGGCATAAAGGAAGCCGTGATAACGGGCGTGTGCAAGATACACCGCTACAAGTGCGTCATCGGCATCATGGACAGCAACTTCATGATGGCGAGCATGGGAAGCGTTGTGGGCGAGAAGATCACCCGCGCCTTCGAGTACGCGACCGAGCACAAGCTCCCCGTGGTGCTGTTCACGGCATCGGGCGGCGCGAGAATGCAGGAGGGGATAATCTCGCTCATGCAGATGGCAAAGACCTCGGGAGCTATCGCCCGCCACAGTGAAGCGGGTCAGCTCTACGTCACGGTCATGACCGACCCGACCACCGGCGGGGTCACAGCCTCGTTCGCAAGTCTCGGTGACATCATCATCGCCGAGCCGAAGGTGCTGATCGGCTTCGCGGGAAGACGCGTTATCGAGGGTACGATCAAGCAAAAGCTCCCGGACGATTTCCAGTCCGCCGAGTTCATGCTCAGAAACGGGTTCGTGGATATGATAGTTGAGCGCAGAGTCATGCGCCCGACTCTCTCAAAGATATTCCGTACACACAACTACACCCGCACGGAGGAATACAGGGGAGGTGGCGCGAAATGAGCGAGCTTACCGCGACACAAAGACTCGCGCTGATACGGGAAAAGGGAAGACCCACCGTGCGCGACTACATACCCGCTCTGTTCAACAACTTCATTGAGCTTCACGGAGACCGCTACTTCGGCGATGACGCGGCTATTATCGGCGGCGTGGGTATGTTCGACTCCTACCCCGTGACCGTTATAGCGCAGGTCAAGGGGCGCAACCTTGAAGAGAACAAGCACTCAAACTTCTCAATGCCGCACCCCGAGGGATATAGAAAAGCTCTGCGCCTCGCAAAGCAGGCGGAGAAGTTCCACAGGCCGGTCATCTGTCTTGTTGACACCCCCGGCGCGTTCTGCGGTATCGAAGCCGAAAAGCGCGGACAGGGTGAAGCTATCGCCCGCAACCTAATGGAGTTCATGACCCTTCGCACACCGATAATCTCTATCGTGCTCGGCGAGGGCGGAAGCGGGGGAGCACTCGCGCTCGCTGTATGCGACGAGCTTGCGATGCTCGAAAACGCGCTGTATTCGGTGATCTCGCCGCGCGGCTTTGCATCTATCCTCTGGAAGGACGCGTCCCGGGAATTTGAGGCGGCGGAGCTTATGAAGATCACCGCGGAGGATCTTACCCGGTTCGGCGTGTGCGATCACATCATCGAGGAGCCGGACGGCGGCGCGCACCTCGACCGCGAGCTTACCACCGAGAACATCGCAGAGTACCTTACCGAGTCAATACCGAGGCTAAAGCAGATCGGGATAGACGAACTGCTTGCGAAGAGGTACGACAAATTCCGCAAAATAGGCGTTTTTTCGGAATAAAACGACTTATGCTGTTTGTGCGGTATGCCTAAAATGCGTTATGAGATTTATGTAAAAGTGCCGATTTTAGAAAAAATGCAAAAAGCTATTGATTTTTTGAAAAGTATCATTTATAATGATAAAAGCTGATACATCAACCATTAAAATAATAAAACGGAGGCAATAATTATGATTTTTGACAAGGTAAAAAGTATAATCGTTGACCAGCTCGACGTTGACGAGGATAAGGTAACATTAAATGCCAGCATTCAGGACGACCTCGGCGCGGATTCTCTCGATATCGTCGATCTCGTTATGAGCTTTGAGGACGAGTTTGACCTTGAAATACCCGACGATCAGGTTGAGAACATCAAGACTGTCGGCGACGTTGTAAAGTACATTGAGGATAACACAGAGGATAACTGATAACAGTTTATACTGCCCCGTCACAATGGCGGGGCTTTTTTATATCGCCGGACAGGGACGTTTTTTTCGTGATGCGTATATTTCTCCCGACGGGTACGCATAATACCTGCAAATACCGAAGGAGTGAAGATCATTATGCAGCTTGACGGCTCGAAAACACTTGAAAACCTTAAGACCGCAGTCGCGGGGGAGATGCAGGCGCGCACCAAATACAACATCTACGGTGAGATCGCACGCAGAGAGGGCTTCCGCGAGATAGCCGACATCTTCGACATGACCGCGGACAACGAACGCGCTCACGCGGAAATGTGGCTGTCTCAGCTCAGCGGGGGTATCCCCGAAAATACCGCCGCGGCACTCGAAAACGCTGCGGGCGGTGAACACTACGAGTGGACGGATATGTACGCGGGCTTTGCGCAGACCGCAAGAGATGAGGGCTTCGACAACATAGCCTCTCTCTTCGACATGGTCGGTCAGATCGAAAAGGAACATGAAGCGCGTTACCGCGGTCTCATAGACCTGATAAACAGCGGAAAGGTTTTCACCGAGGAGGGCGAGACCGTGTGGATCTGCCGCAACTGCGGACATCTGCACCACGGCACGTCGGCTCCGGAATACTGTCCCGTCTGCAAGAAACCGCAGGAATACTTCGAGCGCAGGCGGGGATAGGCCGGTCATCCCGCCCCGCCCAGAAGCGCGTTCAGCAGATCATACAGCGCAAACCGGAACTCGATCTCCCCGCGCTCGGCTTTAAGGCTGTCGGCAGTCGCTCTGTCGGCGGCCTTTCGCTTCTCGTACAGCTCTCGCCGCGGGAGCCGGCTTTCCGGTATCTCCGCCGCCGCGAGACACACCGACGGGTACAATATACACCACCAGTTCTTCCCCTCACCCGCACCCAGCACTATCCGCAGAGCGTCGTATTCCCCCGCCGGGAGCGTCACGTCCCCGTACACTCTGGTAGGAAACTCCGCCCGTCCGACCGAGCACCTCGCCGTGTACGGACAGTCTATGCTTTGCAGGAACTCGTTCGCCCGCGCCTCGATGTACGGCAGGTCGCGCCCCGCTATCGCCGCAGCCTCGTCCTTCGAGCGTCCTCCCGCAAATACCGCCCCGAGCTCGGTCAGTATGTAGTCCCGCAGCGCATACTTGATCTTCTGGTCGGCCTCCGAGTCGGAGTTTGCGAGAATGTGCAGCCGGAATGTGTTGTCCCTGAGCTCGTCGCACTCTTTCGCAAAGCCCGCAAACATCGAGATCAGAATTGCCGCCGCCGTCCCAAGCAGCATCGCTATGTCAAGCCGTTTTTCTCTTGCAGTC
>JAFZOA010000487.1 GCA_017550775.1 Ruminiclostridium sp.
AGATCCTGGTCGAGCGAGAACATTCCGTCCTTACGTCCGGTCGCGATCGAACTCGAGATCTGGAAGATCTTACCTTCACGGATCATCGCTCTGATCGGGTCCGTCGCTGCCATGATCTCAAGCGCCGCTACACGACCCTTACCGTCTGTGGTTGCGCACAGTGTCTGCGATACAACGCCGACCATGGAGTTCGCAAGCTGCGAACGGATCTGACCCTGAGAGTGAGGCGGGTAAACGTCGATGATACGGTCGAGGGTATCCGCCGCACCGGTAGTATGCAGTGTGGAAAGAACAAGGTGTCCTGTTTCCGCCGCGGTTACCGCCGCGTTGATAGTCTCGAAGTCACGCATTTCTCCGACGAGAATAACGTCCGGGTCTTCACGAAGCGCCGCACGGAGCGCGCCTGCGAAGCTGTCAACATCGACGCCGATCTCACGCTGGTTGAGCATGGACTGCTTGTGGTTGTGCAGGTACTCGATCGGGTCCTCGATCGTGATGATGTGGCAGTTCTTCTGGCGGTTGATGTGGTCGATCATGGCCGCAAGAGTGGTAGATTTACCGGAACCTGTAGGTCCTGTTACGAGCACAAGTCCACGGGGCTTGAGCGCGAAATCACCGAGAATGTCGGGGAGGTAGAGGTCTTTAAGCGTCGGGATATCGTTACGCAGAAGACGCATTGCAACAGCATGGTAGCCGCGCTGTCTGTACACGTTGACACGGTGTCTGTGACCCGAGTTTGATACGTACGAGAAGTCGGCGTCGAGACCCTTCTGAATGGTCTGCTTGTGCTTTATGGAGGTGATCTGGTTGATTACGTTTACTATGATCGGCTCGGTGCAGTCCGGATAGCCGGATACCTTCTTGATGTTACCGTGAAGTCTTACGATAGGCGGAAGACCAGCGGTGAAGTGAAGGTCGGATGCGCCCATTGCTCTTGTTTCGTCGAGAATCTGGTTAATGTCGATCGTGTTATTGCTGCTCATAAGTTTTCTCCAATCCTGATATTGTCCATAATCCGCATTATACGGAGTAGGTTGCCTTTACAAGTTCGTCCATGGTCGTTCTTCCGTCGAGCACCATGTCCGCAACGTTGTCACGAAGCAGTCGTGTGCCGTTCTTGCGCGCCTGAATACCAATCTGCTCTGCGGTCGCGTTCGCCGCGATGAGTTCCTTGATATCGTTCGAGGAAACGATAATCTCATGGATAGCGGTTCTGCCCTTGAATCCGGTGTTATGGCAGGAGCGGCAGCCGCCGATGTGATGCTGGTAGATCTCGACCGGCTGATCCTTGCCGACGAGCTTCAGGTCTGCCTTATCGGTGAGCAGTATCTTCTCACGGCACTCCGGACAAAGCAGCTTAACAAGACGCTGCGCTATAACGCCGACGAGTGAGGAAGCCACCATGTACGGTGCAACGCCCATATCCACAAGACGCAGGATCGTCGAAGCCGCGTCGTTTGTATGCAGTGTCGAGAGCACCAAGTGTCCCGTGATAGCCGCACGGATAGCGATATCTGCGGTCTCACCGTCACGTATCTCACCGACCATTACTATATCCGGGTCCTGACGGAGTATGGAACGAAGAGCGGCGGCGAAGGTCATACCCGCCTTCTCGTTCATCTGACACTGGTTGACGCCGTCGATCTTCTTTTCGACAGGGTCCTCTGCGGTAACTATGTTTACGTTCGGCTTTGAAAGCTCACCGAGTGTAGCGTAAAGTGTTGTGGACTTACCGGAACCCGTAGGTCCTGTAACGAGCATAACGCCGTTAGGACAGCGGATTATCTGCTTGAACATCTCGTAGTTGTAGTCCGTCATACCGAGGTCGGTGATCTTTCTCGCCTTCTCGTCGCCCGTAGCAAGAAGACGGATAACGCACTTCTCGCCGTAAACGGTCGGGATCGTCGAAATACGAAGGTCCTGTACAACACCGTCTATCGTAGCGGAGGAACGTCCGTCGAGCGGGATACGTTTTTCGGCGATGTTCATACCGCCAAGGATCTTGATACGGGTAATGAGCGAGCTGTGTACCGCGGGCTTTACCGCCATTTTCTCCACGCACTCGCCGTCTATACGGTAACGTATCCTTGTTCTGTCCTTGAAGGGCTCGATATGGATATCGGAAGCTCTGTCACGGTACGCGGATTCTATAATAGTATTAACGAGCTTAACTACAGGTGCGTTATCTATACGCTCTTCCGAACCCTCCGCAGCCTGATCCTGCATGAGGGCAGCGTTTGCATCGTATTCCTTTTCAATATCGCCCATAACGTTGTTAACGGTAGCTGCGGAATAAACTCTTCCGATAGCCTCGTTTATGGACGAACGAGTTGCGAGCTGGGCATTGATCTCCATACCCGTCTGGATCTTCAATTCCTCGAATATATAGAAGTTAACCGGGTCGTTTGTCGCGACATACAATCTGCCGTTGTTGATCCTGTACGCGATAACGCAGTTTTTCTTCGCAACGGATTCGGGTATCTTCTTGACGGCGTCCGCTTCGATCTTTGTGGTGGTAAGATCTATGAACGGGACCTTCAATCTCTGAGAAAGAGCCTGTGCGAGCTGGGTCTCGGAAACGTAGCCGAGATCGAGCAGCATGTCACCGAGCTTTTTGCCGGTCTCTTTCTGCTTAACGAGGGCGTCTTCCAGATGCTGCTTGGTGATGTAACCGCTTTCAAGCAGTATCTGACCTATGGGTATGTTTTTCATTTGCTGACCTCCGGATTTATTTTTAGTGTCGGCGCTTAATTTTTCGACCGTACACACATAAATTTCGCTTAAAAGGTTGATATTGATGATAAATTGTGATAAAATGGATTTAGAAATCCACAAAGAAAGGAAAAATCAGTATGATAAGTATATTTGACGAACGCTTCCCTCCGGTCTATACCATACTCTTCATCGCGCTTGTATTCATTCTCGGCGCGGTCATTGGAAGCTTTCTGAACGTCGTGATAATCCGTGTGCCGCGTCACGAGCCTATCTCCGGCACACATAACCGCAGTCACTGCATGAGCTGCGGACATCAGCTCGGCACCCTCGATCTTGTGCCGATATTCAGCTACATATTCTTAGGCGGCAAATGCCGTTACTGCAAAGCCCGTATCTCCCCGCGTTACTGGATAGTTGAGCTCATAACCGCCCTCAGCTTCACAGCCTCGGTGGTCGTGCTCGGTATCCAGGTAAGCCTTCTGTTCGCGTTCGTGCTTGCCGCGGCGCTCATAGTCGCAAGCGGCATCGACATCGACCGTATGGAGATCCCTTACGGGTGCAGCCTTCTTATCGCGGTGCTCGGCGTTATCGCCACTGTTCTTTCCGTGTTCACAAACGATATGCCGTGGTATGACCACCTCATCGGCGCGGTCGCTGTATCGGTCCCGTTCGCGGTACTTGCTCTGTTCGGAGCTATGGGCGGCGGAGATGTTCAGCTCATGGCTGCCGCTGGACTTCTTCTCGGCTGGAAGAATATGATCCCCGCTACCGCTATCGGTATCATTCTCGGAGCGGTCGGCGGCTCGATAGAGCTTTTGTCCGTACCCAAGGGCACCAAGAAGCTCGCAAAGGAGAAATCTCTTGAAGTCGCTGAGCAGTGGTACAATGAGCAGAAGGAGAAGGATATCTACGTTCTTGACGGCAAGACCGAGGCTCTGTACGGCAACATCTTCAAGGGCGAATCCGACATCGAAGCGGAATGTGTTGACCCGAAGTGCTGGAACGGCACGCCCGATATCGCGTCCCTGAATGAGCGCCTGAACGCAGAGCTTGCGGATATCTCAAAGTTCGGTATCTCGATCGTACTGACGAATGAGAAGGTCACGAAGGTCACCTGCAAACGTCAGGTCGTTTTCGGACCGTATCTCTCGCTTGGTCTGATGACATCTTTCCTCATCGGAGACAGAATCATCGATTGGTATCTGCATCTTATGTAAAGCTTACCCGGGAGCTTATCTTCCGGGTATTTTCATGCCCTGCGGGCAATGATGTGTGTACATGGACTGTGCACACATCATTGCCCGCCGCGCTTTTACACGCGGCGGAAGCAATTTGTTTACTTGTCGTTCGCTATGTCGTAAGTTCTTACGTTGTAGAAGATATAAATGTCTTTGCCGTAGGTCGCTGTTGAACCGCCGGTGGGGATATGTCCGCGGACATACTTGACATTGGATGCATTGCTTATGTTCTCAAGCGAGAACGAGATATTCTCTGTTCCTATCTTCTCGTAAGCGTACTTATCGAACGGGTTTACTGTGGCTGTATTGTGGTTGATGTTGTATTCGTCGATGTACTGATGATAGGAGGTTATCGAATCTTCGGTAAGACCTATCTCTGTACTGCTCTCGACGGTATTTCCTTCAAACTTGTACGCATCGATCCGCATATTGATGTAAACTCTGTTCTTGACCGCGTTCTTGTTCGCGTTTGAAAGCGTCTCGGAGTCTGTCTTGGCAACGGGATCCCACGTTCTCGGCATATCTATCGTCATGAAGTACTGATAGTTGTTGTAGAAATTGTCCGTGTACAGCCCATAATCTTCATCGTCACACCATGAACTCAGATCGTCAAAACCCGCAGGAAAATTCGTTTCCTTCGGCCCGTCCGGTATTACCGGAACATCATACACTTTGTAGGTGTATGAAAGCGAATCTGTTATCGGATCCGGCGCTTTATCGTCAATGAACTTGAAGATCATCACACGCGCGTTGTTCTTCTGGTTGGCGTTTGACGCGAGCGCCTTGATAGAATCGAACGAGTTCTCCATCTTATCGTATTCCGATGAAGTCGGACCCACATAGATATTCATGTAGTTCGCATACGCGAGCCTGCGCTCGATGTAGTTGCCCATCACGTTGTTGATCGTGAGAGCGTCCGACTTTGCTGTGGAATTGTGAAGAAGCGTCCTTACCGGTCCCGCGAATGAAGCTATCGCTGCCATGATTATCGCAATGATCGCTGTAACCACGATCATTTCGGTAAGGGTGAAGCCTTTGCGCCTTCTGCGCTTAGCAAAAAATTTCAACATACGGCTCCTCCCTTCTTATGTCGTGGTCAGGAGGCTTATAGTGCCTTCATTGCGTTCGCCGTGCTCAATGCTGAGCGACGTGCTCGACGAAGCGAACCATATCTTTGTGAGCGCGTTCTGCGTCGTGCTTGACGAAACACCCGCGTCGTACTTGTAGTCGTCCTCGAACGAGTTGTCGTTCTTGTAGTTCGTAAGCGTGAACTTTACCTCGATGCTGTTGGTGTTGTTGTACTTCGCATCAATAAGCTTGAGCGTCGAGAACTTATCCGGGTTACTGAAATCGTCGCTCTTTTCAACGTCCGCGAAAATGTTTCCGGAGAGGCCGTCCGCATTACCGCCGATAATGTTGGGGATATAGTGCGGCGGGAGCTTGAATCTCAGGATCGTAGCTGTGCCGTCGGACGGAAGTCCGCTTACGCCGTTGATCGTGAGTGTGTAGTAGCCGGGCTTGGTGGTGCTTGTACTCTTGGTGTAGGTTATCTGAGCCGTACAGCCGTAATCACCGTCGATCGTTGTAAGCTTCTTGATCTCTTCCTTATCTTTGAGCTGTGTTACCGAGCCGTATCTCAGAGCGTTCGGGGTAATACCGCTCACCATGAGTCTTGCCTGCTCTGTACCGTCGCTCACCGTGATCTTGTTTCCGGAACCGTCGTCATACACCTGAACGATAGCCTCGCTCTTACAATTCGTATTCGTGCAGACATAATTGCCTCTTGCCCTGTTGTAATCCCAGTTTGCGCCTGTTGAACCTTCTGTGAAATTCAACGAGAGCGCCGCTTCTCTCAGACAGGATTCACATCTTACAGTGATCGCGGAAGGGTTGAAAACATAGTCACAGCTCGGGCACTTGAAGGTGTTGCAGTCTGTTCCCTGACCGAAGAAATAGCTTATCTTATGTGACTGTCTGTCGGATGAGGGTGTCCAGTTCTTGTACGTTGCGGTGTCGTAGATGTAGGAGAGATAGTCGATGTTGTTGTGGGTCTCGCCGCAGCTCGGGCATCTCATCATATTGCGGTAGCCGTCTACCGTGCTGTATGTGATACTGAAATCGTTGTCGGACTTGAAGCCCATTTTAATTACGCTTGAATCATCACCATAGACCCGGTGGGTGTTATCCTCGACAACGTTCTGTACGACATTGTTCAGATTGCTCTCGGCATCGCTCGCTTCCTTCTGGAGCTTGATTGTGGATGCCATGATCATAAGAACCATTGATGTCAGCACGGCAAAGACTGCGATCGCTATAACGCACTCGACAAGAGTAAATCCCTTGCGCCGGTGCAGTCTCATTAATCTTTTCATAACGCATTATCCTTTCGTGATACCCGTCGCCGCGGGGAATTTCTCCGCGGCGATACCGGGTGCCGTGTTTAACCTATGTAGTTCTTACCGTAGTTTACATTGTCGATGTACCAGATACCGTCAACGGAACCTGTCGTCTTGGAAGAGCTTCCCTTCGGGGTGAGACCCTGGAGCATCTGCGCAACGATCGTCGGGTCGGGATCCGCATACTCGAAGGAAGCCATTGCCGTTACCATTTCGGAAACTATAAGTCCGCCGAATATCGGTGTCTTCTGGTTGCCGTAGTTGTTTCCGTACATTCCGGAAGGAGCGTAGATATAACCGCAGAACAGTTCGGTATCAGAATCACTCACATACGCGAATCCGTCGCCTGTCGATGTGGTCTTCTTGTTCGAGATGAGCATTATTCTGTTCTCAAACTGGGGCTGAACATCGCTCTTGTTTCCGGAGCTCTTGTAAAGATTCTTGATGTTACTGTCTGTATTCGAGTTATACTTGTCTTTTCCTGCTTTTCTGAGCTCTTCGTTCTGATTTAGAGTACCTACGAGGTCGTGGTCTCCTGCGTGGTAGGTTACAGCATCGAGACCGGACAGGGACTCGTCATACGCAACATATTTGCCTTCGGAGTTAATATTCGCCATTTCAAATATGACGTTGCCGCCCGCGCTTGCCGTGTCTCCGGTTACAGTTCCTGCACTCGCTGTGCCGTCCTCGTTTACGATGTTTACGACCGTAAGAGAAGCTCCGTTACCCTGCGCTGTCTTTTCATATCCTGTAATCGTCGGAGGCCATCCGCTGGACCAATCGTATATCGGCTTCGCGCCTGTCCACGAGAACGCGTTGTAATCCTCTTTACCCGCAGCATTCTTGTGCTTTGTGGTTTTTGAACCGTCATCGAAGTTTGCGGCAAGAACTATCGGCATCGTACCCTTATATCCGTCATCGGAAGCTTCTATCTTTTCCGATGTATGGATATTGTATGTCAGATAGTAGTCGCCCTTACCGCCGCCGCTGCTCATGAGATCCGCTGCGGAAGGAAGCATCAGCAGATAACCGTCCGGGTTAAAACCGATGTCGATCGTAACGCCGTTATTACTGTCGAATGTAAGCTTCGAAGGATACTTTTTCTCGGTATCTGTCGCGGAGTAGAAAGTATAGGATGCACCGCCGCCTCTTTCCTTATGAGCCTCAACGTATGTTCCGTTTGCGGTCGTATAGGTCTGATCTATCTCCTTGATCTTCCATTCGGAGTCAAATCCCCAGCCGTCGTCGCTGTCGTACTTAAATCCTATCGTGGGAGAAGAAACATCAAGCTCAAGAACGTTCTTCATCGTCTTTTCCTTGGCGGTGTACGCTGTCCAGTCGTTCGCCTTTGTAACGCCGGTGTCGGCATCAAAGAGCTCCTTTATCGTGCCGGTCTGACCCTGGTAAACATACTGGTTGCCACTCGCAACTATCGTAGAATAATCCACGGTCACGTTTGCGGGGTCGTAGTCGCCTTTATCGGTAAGGTTTGTAAATCTTGAGGTGGGGAAGGAACCGCCCGTCGATCCGTTTCCGACGCAGAAAGTAACGTTTTCATCGTCGTTGGTAAGGTTGTCGATCTTGTCGGTACTTACCTTCCATGATTTGCCGGCATCGCTGACACCGATCTCTCCGCACGCGTCAGACGCTTTCCTGTTGATGTACTCATATTCCGCCTGAAGTGTGTAGGCATTGGCTTCGTCGTCGGGATGATTCTTGATGTACTCGGCAGCCCACGCGCTTCCGTACTTGTTTGAAAAGCCGGAGTTCATGGTACCGTCATCGTTTTTGAGCGGCATGTAAGTTTTGCCGTCAGCGTTGGCATAATCGCCAGCGTAGTAGACGTTACCGCCGCAATAAACACCGCCCGCCGAAGCGTCCGCGTTGCCGTTCTCGTCCTGTATCGTTATTTTTGCGCCGCTGCAGGTATAGTAGATGTTACCGGTAACGTAGATGTTGTGGGCGCTTACGCCCTGGGCGTTGCCTATTATAAGGTCGCCGTTTACATAAAGGTTGTTGCCGTTGAGGTTAAGATTCTGTGTGTTGTCGGCAAGCAGTCCGAGGTCGCCGTTGATGAACCAGTCATGACGTGCGTTTGCCTGGTCAACATATCCGCCAGACTGAGTCGCGACCTGACCGGGCTTCGGAATGCTGAAATTTGCCTGACCCTTGAAGAACAGAGCGCCGGTGGATACAACGCCGCCGTAGAATCTGTTGTCACCGCCGGATGCTTCGGTGAAGATCGTGTAGGTGTTCTCGAAGTACGCGTTATCGGAGATCTCCTGTGTCGCGATTATAACGGCACGTTCGCCCTTGGTGTCTGCCTTGTTTCCGCCGGTGTTCTTGAAGAACGTGTCGAACGAAGGCGATTTCGAGGGCTTGGAGGTCGTACCCGCGAGGTTGTAGACCGTATCCTGTACCGAAACAACGTTGTTGCGGTAGAAACCGGTGGTCGTGATCGAGAAGGAGTAGTAGTCCTTACCGGTGGGGTTTCCGTCGGCTCCGGTCTGCGGCCAGGTCTTTTCGAGCTTGATCGTTACCTTTACGCCGTCAATTACGCCCGCCTCTACCGGGTCGGCAGCCGCCGCCATGAGAAGGTCGTTCTCGGTGCCGTCCTTGGAAGCGTACATATTGTGGGAATAACCGGTAATGGATTTCCCGACGTTGGACGGCGACTTAAGATCAAGCACCGCCTGTTTGAGTCCGCTGTAATCATTGAGTTTCTTGCCGTCCGAGCCGGTGACGTCGCTTCTCGAGGTGGTCTGAGTAAGCGCACCGATCAGCATGTCGGACATTGATGTTGTCGAGAGGTATAACTGAGAGAAATCGTAGTTACTTACGACTGTCTTATATGACGCGCGCGCCGTGAAGTACGCGGTCGTCGCCATTGCGATAAGTATCGTCATTATGGCTATGACCGTGAACAGCACTACGCCGTGTCTGCGCTTTAGCCTGTAAAAAAACTTTAGCATAACCGCCCTCCTTAATAAACGGCAGGCCTCTGATCTACAACTACGCTTGTTCCGTCAGCTTGTACTGTCTTCAACGCATTCATAGGCTCAACGCTCATGAATATGATTGTAAGCTCTTCTTCAACTTCGGTATCATCTTTTACGATGACCATTTCGCCGTTGGCTTCAGAACCCACAGAAAGTCTTCCGTCTTCGCCGACGTAGGCAGTCTCGGAGTCTTTGTCCTCATTAATGGTCATTGTCATGGGGTACATGATACGCTCGAATGTTGTAGCTCTTTCAAGAGAGTAGACGTGATCTATGAACTTCGCGTAATCGGAGTATTTGCCCTTTACCTTGTATGTCGCCTGAGTAAATGCTACTGTCTGGCTTACGCCGTTTGCAACCGCATACTTGCATACCGCCGCAGTATACATTTTCTTCATTGTATCTGTGTATTTGCTGGGGTCGATGATGTTTCCGGAATCGTCAACGATCGTTACATCTGTAACGGAGGATATTGAGATCGAATACTTTTTGTTGTTGTCGAGGAATTCACCTTCAACAAGAGCGTCATCGCCTGTTTCGGTGTTCGCCGCGCTTGAATAGCTCTTGAGATCATACTCTACGTCCCTCGGTAAGAAGTATTCGAGGGTGAGGGGGCGTGTAGCCAGGCTTGTTACCTGGATACCGTGTGTCTCAAGACCCGATTCCTTCAGGTAAGCCATCGCGATTTCCGATGCTTCGTAGGATTTCAGATCGGGGTAGAAGCTTCCCTCGTACTTGAGAGCGTCATTCTTGGTAGCTTCGATATCCGCGTCGATAGTATCGAGACGAGCGAGCTTTTCGTCGAGCTGTTCCTTCTCCTTGATGTTGGAAGCAAGAGTCTTGCTTTCCTTCTCAATACGCTGGAAACTCGGCATTACAAAGAGGAATGTTCCTCCGACAAGTATAAGACCAAGCAGTATTACCGCAATAATGATCTTTTCAATCTTATTTAATTTCATATTCGTTGCCTCCTCTGATTCTCATTGAAAGTGCAAACGAATATCTGTAATCGCCTGCTTTTTCCTCAACCTTGAGCTTCTGTCCGCCTTCTTCTTCGATCTCTTCACCGTCAAATCCTACGTATGTGATGTTCTCGAAGTAGTCCTGATCGATGAGGGCTCTTACATACTTTGTAGGAGTCTCGGGATCGTAGCAGCGTACAGCGATCGTGACATTATACTGGTTGATCTCGATGTTATCCATGAGAAGTGCGTTCTTCTCAACGGATTCAAGCGCATCTACAAGCTTTGCTCTGACCTCGGTCGTTGCCTTGGGGGCAAATCTGAACAGTCTGTCCGCAGTGATGAGGTTACCCGCGTACTGAGAAATGCTGTCGAGGATATCCTCCTTCTGCTTGAGAAGGTCGAGCTTTATCTGGTTCTCTTCGCTGTGTACTTCTGCGTAAACAGCGTCGGCTTCCGCCTTTATGCCGCCTGCGATGCCGTCAAACACGAGCTTGGCACCAAATACAGCACCCGCCGACAGTACGCAGGCGATGCCCATGCCGACGAAGAACATATTCGCGCCCTTCTTTTCCTTTACGGCTGCGGCATCAAGGAGGTTGACGTGGTCAAGATCCTTTCTTACCTTAAAGAATGCGCCTATCGCGTTTGCGTACTCCGCAAAATCGAAGTCACAGAATGTTACGATGTTGTTCGGGATGTTGAGAATATGCGAGGGAACGTTGAACGACGCTACGGCATTCGACAGGGAGATGAAGTCTCTTACCTGACCATAGAACATGATCTCCTTGAGGGGCTTGGCGTCCTTACGCTGATTGGTAAACTGGAGAGTACGGAATACGTTGTCGTAAACTGCCTGGTTTACATAGTCCTCATCGTTGTTGTAGTCATACGGATCGACCCTGACATATCTGGAGAGAGAAAGCTGATTGTCTTCATACAGGTTGATGTTGATGAAGTCGTTGTCTATCTGTACAAGCATCAGGGGCATTGAAGTTTCGAGCTTTGGAGTATTGAGTATGAGACGCGTGATACAGTTGTTAGAAACGTTGATCTGCTGGAGCTTGATACCGAGCTGAGTAAACAGTCTTATGTAACCGTCGACCATTCTCTGCGGAACCGCGGTCGCAAGGATCTTGAGTACGGGCTGATCGTTTTCGTCCTTATCCTCACCTATGACCGAGTAGGAGATGTTGTACTCCTTTGTGATACCCATTGTTGTGAGTATCATGGACTCGATAGCTGCGGAGTTGGAGATCTTTTTCGGCTTCGGGATCGAAAGGTCTTTATAGAGTATCGAACCTGAGTTGATGCAGACGATAGCCTCTTTGTCCTTGATGTTCTTGGCGGCGATGATATCCGTGATCTCACCTGCAATCATCGGGATATCCGTTACATAACCGTTGCTGACACTTCCTGCGGTAAGATCACGCGTCTCTACTTCAAGTACGCGGATCTTTGCGCCGTTGAGCGCACCTCTGACAAGCCTTATCTGCTTATCGGTAATATCGATTGATAACATATAGCACCTCTTTAATAGTATAATACTGTTATTTGGATTTTTACTCCGCTCCGACGGAGTGATTTACGGTTTCCGGGAAGCTCCGTGTTTCCGCGCTTCCCGGACGAAGTATGCCGGCTCCTGAGATATCAGCCTCCGACACCTGCCATACCGCCGTAGAGGATCGGGAAGATACCGGCAAGGATCAGACCGATCATGACACCGAGTAAGATGATCATTACAGGCTCCATGAGTCCGACGAGCTTTGCGATAGCTGTCGCAGCTTCGTCCTCATAGTAGTCGGCGGATTTGTTAAGGATATCGTCGAGCGCACCGGATTCCTCACCGACCATTATAATAGAGGTGAATACGCCGGGGAACACGCCTATCTTCGTGATAGAGGCGGAGAGTGCTTCACCGTGCTTTACGTCTTCAACAACGCTGTCATGGAAGAGTCTTGCGAGGTACTGGTTGTTGAGCGTATCGGCGGATTTTTCGATACAGTCCACCATCTGAAGACCGGAAGCGTAAAGGTTTGCCATAGTTCTTGCGAAACGGGCGGTATAAATAACCGTGAGAAGGGGGCCTACCTTCGGCATCTTTACCTTGACCTGGTCGAACCAGAGTCCGAAACCGGGGGACTTTCTGAGGAAGTGGAGAATGAGGATTAGAATACCTACACCGAGAAGTATCGTCCACCAGTACGGGATCAGGAAGTCACTTATCGCGAACATCGCCTGTGAGAGCGGCGGGATATCGTCGCCGGCGAGCTCACGGAACATCGGCATGATGAAGATGAAAAGACCGAAGAATACGCCTATGAGCAGTACCATAAGGACGATAGGATAAACGAGCGCGCCCTTTATCTGGTTGTTGGTCTTGTTCTGATTGAGGTAGTAGTCCGCGACACGGGTCATGATAACGTCGAGGTTACCGGACGCCTCACCGGCGGCGACCATGCTGACGAACAGGAGCGGGAACACTCCGGGTCGCGCCTGGACCGCTTCGGAGAACGAACGTCCCTTCTGAACGTCCTCATAGATCTCGAGCAGTGCGGCTTTCGCTTTTTTGTTTTCCTCCTGTGAGTAGAGGATGTGCAGCGATCTTACAAGGCTGATACCTGCGGTGAGCATTGAAGAAAGCTGTCGGCAGATAAACGCGAGATCCTTCGTCTTGAACGCGTATTTGGCATCTGCCTGTTTTTCCTGGATCTCGGTATATTCGGTGCAGAACAGGTTTTTCTGACGGAGCTTTTCCGACAGATCCATGTAATCGTCCGCATACTCTTTACCTTTGATCGTGGAACCGTTGACATCTGTGGCAACATAAGAATAGTATGCCATGTAAACCCTCCATTCGTGATTATTTATTTACTCAATATGCAGCGGGTACGCGCCGCAAGAAACACTTTCCCCGCAAACGCACAATTGTATATAATACGATTATAGCATAAAAGTCCCTATATCACAATAGTGTATAATTACAAATTTTGACGACGCATTTTGTATAAAAATTAAGATTTGTCCGTAACGCGGTTACACATAGGTTGCACTTCCAAAAACGGCATGAAAATAAAGCATTAATTGAAGTTAGGTCAATAAAGTGCGGCGGTTTAATTTAGCGATATTTCAGATTAATTTAAGTAACAACTATGTGAAAATAAGCTAAACGGGAAGCTGCTTTTTTGGTGCTTATTCGCCTCAACTTTGTATTGACAGCGGGCTCGCGATATTATATAATGATATTACAGCAGTACACGGCGATCGGCTATACGCGCTGCCGGTACATAATACAAAACATTGTGAAAGAGGTAACAATCATGAGCGTAAAAATTATAGGTCAGCCCTCCCTCCCCAACATCCCGTGGCAGGACAAGCCCGCAGGCTGCAAGGACGTTGTCTGGAGATTCAACGCGAACCCGATCATCCCCCGTGACCTTCTCCCCACCAGCAACTCTATCTTCAACAGCGCGGTAGTTCCGTTCGAGTGCGGCGACTACAAATTCGCGGGCGTTTTCAGAGTTGACGACAGAGAAAGAAACATGGCTATTCACGCAGGCTTCTCCAAGGACGGTATCCACTGGGATATCAACGAGAAGCGCGTTGACTGGATAAACGACGACCCCGAGACCAGGGAAGCAAACCCCTGGCAGTACGGCTATGACCCCCGCTGCGTATGGATCGAGGACAGATTCTGGATCACATGGTGCAACGCTTACGGCTGGAAGCCCACTATCGGCGTAGGCTGGACAAAGGACTTCAAGGAGTTCCACCAGTGTGAGAACGCGTTCCTTCCCTTCAACAGAAACGGCGTTATGTTCCCGAGAAAGATAAACGGCAAGTACGTTATGTTCAGCCGCCCGTCCGACAGCGGTCATACCCCCTTCGGCGATATGTACATCTCTCAGTCCCCCGACATGAAGTACTGGGGCGAGCACAGACACGTTATGGGGCCGCTCAGAGGCTGGGAGTCCAAGAAGATCGGTGCAGGTCCTATCCCGATCGAGACAAGCGAAGGCTGGCTGGTATTCTACCACGGCGTTCTGGAGAGCTGCAACGGCTTCGTTTACAGCTTCGGCGCCTGCATCCTCGATATCGACAAGCCCTGGAAGGTAAAGTACCGCTGTGCCGAGTACCTTCTCAACCCGCGTGAGCTTTACGAGTGCATAGGTGACGTTCAGAACGTAACCTTCCCGTGTGCGGCGCTCTGCGACGGCGACACCGGACGCATCGCGATCTACTACGGCTGCGCGGACACCTGCGTATCCATGGCGTTCACCACCGTTGACGAGGTTGTTGATTACGTCAAGAACCATTCTTCCGTCTGATCACCATATATCAGATCCATCACATCCGAAAATAAACAGCCCCATGCTTCGCAGCATGGGGCTGTCAGTATGTCGAAAAGGAACTTTTTTTCGACAGATGTCCTCGCGTACAGCGCAAAGGGCTTCTCGTCCCTTAACCCTCGGCGGGGCGCACTTTTCTGATATCCGGGGAACTCTGAACTTCGAGGCAGATAACCCGTCCATTCTGGAAAAGTAACATACGGAATGCGTGCAGGCTCAGCCTGCCGAGGGGTGCAGGGGGCGAGCAGCCCCCGCCGGGGTCAAGGG
>JAFZOA010000488.1 GCA_017550775.1 Ruminiclostridium sp.
CGAGAGCGTTCTCATGGAGCTGCCCTATGTTCTTGAATGTGCGGTCACGGGTGTTCCCGATGAGATAAGAGGTCAGGTAGTAAAGGCTACTATCGTTCTAACAAAGGATAAAACCGGTTCGGAGGAGCTTGTAAAAGAGATAAAGGAATACGTCAAGGAGCGCACCGCGCCTTACAAGTATCCCCGTATCGTTGAGTTCGTTCCCGAACTTCCGAAGACAGTCGGAAGCGGTAAGATACGCCGTGCCGCTATCCGTGAAATGGACAAGGCAAAATATCAGAAGTAAGACATTTGTAACAAGAAGAAAGCGAGTGTTTTGCTTCACTTGTCGGAACAGGAATATATGCGAACTGAAAAACTGCTTGCTGCAAGTCCGTAAAGTACAAACAGATCGTTGTTGCAAAATCGGCGGGTATATGGTATAATTCTTTAGAAAGATCGTTTCATTTCAAGGAGAATAATGATGAAGACAGCTGTTTTCACAATGGGCACACGCGGTGACGTTCAGCCTTACATATATCTCACCCGGGCGCTTAAGAGAAATGGACATGACGTTAAGCTCGGTTCGCATCCATGCTGGAGAAGGCTTGTCGAGGATGCCGGTATTGATTTCGTTCCGATAGGTCCTGACATAGATATAGAGCAAGAAGCCGCGGTTATCAGAGGCAAAAGCTCCAACGCGGCTTTAAGCATGATAAAGACAATGAATTTTATATTCAGGATTATTCAGAACTCAACAAATGAGGTGTATGAAGCCTGCAAGGGCAAAGACCTTATTATCGTCAGTCACAGTCAGATGGGCGCAACGGAGGCGGAAGCCCTCGGCATACCGACAGTCAACGTGACATTGCAGACCGAAATGATCGCCGAAAAGGGTAAGCCGCAGACATTCATGAATAAAATCATCGGCAGATTTATCGGAAAGCAGATAAACAAGCCGTACAACAAGATCAGGAAAGTCTACGGACTGAAATCGCTTAAAACCGGGGATTCCGTTATGTCGCGCAGACTTGATCTTATACCGATAAGCAAGTATGTGGTGCAGCGCAGCCCGTATTGGGAAGATCAGCATATCATGACGGGCTATTGGTATGAGGACGAGGAAGAATATACACCAAGCAATGAGCTGAAGGCATTTCTTGAAAGCGGGGAAAGACCCGCTATACTTGCGCTCGGTGCTATGTCGTTTGAGGACAAAGCCGAAACAGAAAAGCTCGATATGTTCGTCAAAGCGTTCGAGAAAGCCGGATGCAGAGCCGTGATACAAGGATTTCAGAAGTCTCTGAAAGAATACACTCTGCCGGAAACGATGATAACCTGCGGAAGTGTACCGCATAGCTGGCTGTTCAGGCAGGGAAGTTTTGTCGTACATCACTGCGGGTTCGGCACAACGGCAGCAACAATGATATACGGGATCCCGTCAATACCCGTACCGCACGTTCTCGACCAGCTCGGATTTGCAATGCAGCTGAAAAAAATAAACGTAGCGGGAGAGCCTCTGAAAGCCAAGAATCTGAGCGTTGAAACTATATATAACGCGATTGTTGAAATGCAGAACACCTACGAAGAAAAAAGCAGGAACGCAAGAGAAATATCCGGGAAGATAAAGACCGAAGGCGGGCTATCCGAAGCAGTCCGGCTGATCGAAAAATCCTTATAAGAAGGGAACAGAATTGCGGCACAGTTCAGATCATTTACGGGTGAGACAAGTGAGCTTATTTGAACACACGAAGAATACCAGAACGATCATTGACGGTGATCTGCGATACATAAGAAGTGATGTTCCGACGTATCTTTCCGCGGAAGAGAGGCAGTGGCTGATCGACAATAATGTCAGAACTGTCGTTGACCTGAGAGAAGAACCGGAGCAGACTGAAAAACCTTGTCCGCTGAAAACAGACAAGGTTTTTCGCTATATATCAATGCCGGTCAGGGGAGGGAATACAGTTCCCTTATCGCCGGACGAGGTCGCGCAGTCGTACATAAACATGGTTGATGATACAATGGATAACATTGTAAACACGATAATGAATGCCGATACAAATGTGCTTTATTTCTGCAATGCCGGCAAAGACAGAACGGGCGTGGTATCGGCTGTTATCCTGAGCAGGCTCGGATATGACAAAGCATATATCATCAATGATTATCTGCTGTCCGACGAAAATCTGAAAAACTAACTGCGATCCTTTGCGCGGAACGATCCCGATGTTGACATAAATGTTATCACGCCAGAAGCAGAATACATGGATAAATTTCTGAACTGGTTAAGCAACAAAGCAAGTGTCGCGGACACGCGGAAGGAATTTGAAGCGAGCTTTGCGTCGGGTAGTTTTTATGACCGTCAGACGCAGGACTCCGGGCATCTCGAAAACATTCTGCGCTTTCTCGATATCAGGGCGGGAATGAAGATACTTGACCTCGGAACGGGAAGCGGTTATCTTTCTTTCCCGATAGCAAAAGAAAATCCGGGCTGTGAAGTTGTCGGACTTGACGTCGTTCGTGATGCGTTGGAAGTCAACCGGAAAAAGGCCGTTTCGGAAGGCATCGGCAACCTGTCATTTGTCAGCTACGACGGCATTGATTTTCCGTTCGAGTACGGTACTTTTGATCTGATAGTCACCAGATACGCTCTGCACCATTTCCCGGATATTGAGCACGGCATAGGCGAAGTGAGCAGAGTTTTAAAACAGGGAGGGGCGCTGTTTATTTCGGACCCCTGCCCAAACGACTGCGACACTGAACGGTTTGTCGATGATTATATGCGGCTCAAAAAGGACGGGCATATCAGGTTTTACACAAAGGACGAATGGCTTTCGATATGCGGCAGGCACGGCTTGAAATACGCGGACAGCTTTGACAGCACTATTCGTTTCCCGAAGAAGAAAGACACGGCTTTAGGCTACGAAGATGTTCTTCGCAGACATGAAAGATCCGTGATTTACAGCTACGATCTTGTGGAGACCGAAACGGAGCTGTATGTCACGGAGCGCGTCAATAATATTCTGTTTGTTAAGGAGTAGAAGCGATAAATCAAGCTATTATCTCAAACATTCCCATAAAACCGCGAAGCTTTGTGCCGATATCGGTCTCCGGCGGCAGAAGCGCCATTGCGACCTGAAAAGGCTCGGTATTGTCCGCGTCGGTCTGTGTAAGATAGGCGTAATCGCCCTGTATGTCGGTTACTGTAAAATCATGTTGTTCCATAAGCTGACCTCACTCTCTTTTTCTTTTCTTGATAAGCCCGACCTGTACTCTTTATGTCCACAGTGACGTAATAAACATAGGCGAGGAATCTTCGCTCTTTACAAAGCCGCATTTCTCGTAAAACGCAAGCTCTTTATCATAAGCGATCAGGGCAATACGCAGATAATCCCTGTAATGCTCTTTTACCTTTTCTACAAGTGTTTTTCCGATATTTCTGCCCTGATATTCCGGGTCAACGAGCAGATAGTGGATATACGCCGTCATGATCCCGTCGTCCATAATGCATATCATTCCGATAAGTTTATCGTTATCCCATGCAGAGTAGACTGTGCTGAAATTCTTCATGGCTATGACAAGCTTGTCCGGGAAGTGTCCGGAAGACCATTCTACCGAGAGAAATAATGCCTCGAGCTCGTCTCTTGTAAATTCGTGAGTGGTTCTGTATTCTATACTCATGGCTGTTCTCCTGTTATAATCTTTAAACTGTTATATCATACTGTTATGATCGTGTCGACCACGCGTTATTTCCGTTTTCAGGTAATAATAAACCGCCTTCGGCTTTATCAAGTTCCTCGGGGTCAAGCTCCTCGGTCTTCGCGATGAACCGTTCGAGCTCCGCTACGGAAAACTCATATCAGAGCTCTTTGGCGACTGCACAGGACAATTCGCTGTTACTGTTCACCGCTCCCGGATCAGCTGTGCGTCTTGTGACTTCCTCCGCCATGGCACGGAGAGCTTCGTTTTTGTCGAGATCTTAAATGTACTTCTTTACTTCGTTTGTGCTGCTCATAATGTTTGTCCCCTGGGCACAGGTCGCACAGTTGAGCATCTGTTACTATAATAGCATATATTGTGTGAAAAATCAATACCGCAGCAGAACACTTTTTTCCCGGAAGTGTAAACTATCTTCTAATAACAGAAAATGTAACCTTTTGCTGTCCTGCGGAGTTTTATATAATAGAAGGCAAAACATACCGTAAGGAGGTTCAGACAATGAGAAAGCATTTTATACCGGCTCTGGCACTGAGCGCTGTATTTACCATATCCGGCTGTACTGAAAGCGGCAGGCTCCCCGACAGCACGAAAGTACCCGTGCTGACATCGACCGGCGCGGGAAATACCGATATGTCCGCGCTTCCGGAGAATGAGATCTTCCTCATCAGCGAACGCACCAATTATGCCTGGGGACATGAAGATCACGGGATTTTCCTTGATACCTCCGGAAACGTGTACAGCTTTGACTTCGCCGGTTCCGGATACGGCCTTGAAGGGGATATCACTCTGCGCGACAAGCTGGAACTGTTCAGGAAGTACACCGCTCCCGCCGGTCATCTGGATGAGGGCAAAGTCACGGAGCTGTACAATACCGGCATATCGGTAGCCCCTGATGCCGCTACCACAGATATAAGCAAAATGTGCGATTACGGGCAGGATACCCTGTATTTCTACGACAGCAAACAGGACAGGAAGATACAGTGTTATTCCGACGGAGATGTCGAGAGAATATCGCTGGATATCAGTGCAAACCTGTTCAAAATCCAGTGGGATACCGCAAAACCGATGATACAGCCGTGTGAAACGGTCAAAGCGAGTCTGCTGTCCGCGGGAGAAGCGTATATACACGAATATCCGAGCGATGATCTGAAAACAGAGGGGAATTACCTGTTGTTCGATCAGCGGCAGCTCTCCGTTCTCGCCGGACAATGCGGCGTTCCGATAGACGGCATACTTGACGATCTGGACGAGTACCGCCGGGAAGGGTCGGTGTTCTTCGTATCGCTCACGAAGAGCAGTCCGGCGGCGAGCGGCATAATGAGATTCGGAGACAACACATACGATTTTGTGTATCTTTCGGACGAGCAGAAGCCGGTCTGCCATGTCGCCGCATATTCCGCGGACACCGGGCTTTTCTCGTATGTGCAGTATACCGATCCTGCCGGCGGCGAATGGAAGATGCTCCCGGACTATGACCCGAATTTCGACAGCCGGGTGTACAGCGGCCATTCCTATGGTGCCGCAGACGGAGCTTTATCCCGGATATTTAAGAATTATAACATCAACAACCGCTGGGGTATGCTGATAGACAACGAGGCCGATTATAACAGCTTCGTGACATACTGTGACAGTATCGGATTGTTGGAAGATACAACGTCGGTCAGGGACAAGCTTGAAGCAGAGTGTCAGCCCGATTTCGGCAACTATGTGCTGTGCATAAAGTTCCTCCGCAGATATCCGGGGCAGACTTATGAACAGAACCGGATCGCCATTACCGAAAAATACAGATATATAGATATGGGAGACAGTGTGATACCGAATGATTCATCGCAGACGGGAGACTGCATAGACGGCGTGATCTTGTGGCTCTGGCTGCCGGTCGGCTATATCTCGCCGGAAAAGAATTATAAAGTCTGCTGACATAACCAATACAGCCCCGGATCCCGCCGGGGCTGTATTGGTTTTTCAGGCTGCTGCTTTATTTCCGCGAAGGCTTGCAGATCCGTATATAATTCCGGTTTGCCGCGGACGCGCGGCAGCGGAGCCGTCTGTTACATATATCCAACAAAACAATTCTGCCACGCAGTTGCTTTTCTCTGCGTGCTCCATATAATTCCGGTTTGCCGCAGACGCGCGGCAGTGGAGCCGTCTGTTACATTCATCAGATGAAACAATTCTGCCTCGCAGCTGCTTTTCTCTGCGTACTCCATATAATTCCGGCTTGCCGCTGACGCGCGGCAGCGAGTCCGTCTGTTACATTCATCAGATGAAACAATTCTGCCTCGCAGCTGCTTTTCTCTGCGTGCTCCATATAATTCCGGTTTGCCGCAGACGCGCGGCAGTGAGCCCGTCGGTTGCATATATCCAACAAAACAATTCTGCCACGCAGCTGCCGTCAGTTTTTCACGCTGTTACACAGGTGTGAGGTTCCTAAAAAATGCCGTGTTTATGATTAAAGGTAAAAATTTTACGATAAACGTTAAATAACTATTGACAAACATAAATTATTGTGGTATAGTATAGTCAAGGTAAGCTTACATAATAATTCTGGAAACCGATGGAAAGGAATTGTCATGAAAACGGTTGATGTAAACAATAGAACACTGGATCAGGAAAAGCAGTACCTCAGACAGACAAGCGGGATAGTTCGTATAGAGGCAGTGTGCTTTGCGGTGACACTCATGGCGCTTATGGTGCAGGAGTTTTTATTAGCAGTCCCGGAAGACGGCGAGAACGCATCGGTAATGTTTTGGGTGAAGCTGATATTATTGCCGTTTCAGGCTGTTGCAGCGATAGCCGCAGTAAGATCCGCGACAGGCTTGTTCAAGGAGATCGAAAACGGTGAAACGCCGTTCAGATACAGCGTCGCGGACAAACTCAAAGGTCTGTCCGACACAATACTCTGGGGAAGTGTGGTTTTTGCCGTGCCGGGATTTGTTTCCGCGTTCATTTACGCATTCACGGAAACAGAAGGCAGCCAGACATTTTCTCACGCTATATTCATGTTAGGCGGATTGTTTCTCGGTGCGCTGTTCAGAGCGCTGTCATACATTTTCAGCTACGGCTGCAGGCTTCAGCAGGAATCGGACGAGACTCTGTAAAGGCGGTGCGGTATGGCAATAATTTTACGACTCGACAGGGTAATGGCAGATCGTAAAATGTCCCTGAACGAGCTTTCGGAAAAGGTCGGAGTAGCAAATGTCAACCTATCAAAACTCAAAACCGGTAAAGTAAGTGCAATTCGTTTTTCTACTCTGAATGCTATATGCCGGGTGCTGCACTGCCAACCCGGGGACATACTTGAATATGCGGAAGATGAGAGCTCTGACTAAAAGTGAAAGTACAGGTGTGACAATATGAACATAACAAAGAAGAAAATATACGCTGTAATTGCGTCGGTCATCATAGCAGTCTCCGTGTCAGGCTGCGGCGGTAATGCGGGAGCTCCCGAAAAGGCTGCGGAGGTCTCAGTCCCGGAAAATATCGTGACAAAAGAGTCTCAGCAGCTCACAACCACGAGCATTATAAACGCTCGTGAGCTCGGCGGTTATCATACTGTTGACGGCAGGACGATCAGGAGAGGACTTCTGCTTCGTACCGCAAAGCTGTCTGCTGCGACAGAAGAAGATCTTGCAATTCTCAAAAACGACTACAACCTCGGATATGTCATTGATATGCGTGTCGTAGAAGAGGCCGGATCGGATAAAGATCCCGTTATTGAAGGCGTGGAGCAGATAAACCTGCCTGTCGGGATAACTGCGTTTATAACCAAGTCCTATGCTGTCACCGATCCGGAAGAGCGTCTTGCAATTCTGAAACAGGCATACGAGGACGGCGAAATGGGAGAGTATTTTTACGCGAATGCCCTCAAACAGGACAGCGTGCGGGAGCAGTATAAGCTGTTTTTTGATGTGCTGTTAAAGAGCAAGGGCGAGAAGGCTGTGCTCTGGCACTGTTCACATGGAAAGGACAGAACAGGAATAGGCGCGGCGCTTCTGCTCTATGTTCTCGGTGTCGATGAAGAAACGATAATGAAGGATTTTCTGCTTACCAACGAATTCTATGAGGGCGCGGAGGATGCCGCAAGAGAACAGTACATGGCGGCATTTCCCGACGAGCCGGATCTCGCCAACGCTTTAGCGGCGCTTTCCGGCGGCGTAAAGGAACAGTATCTTCGTCATGCGATCGACTATATGAAGGAAGAAAGCGGCTCTGTCGAAGCATTTATTCGAGAAAAGATAGGAGTTTCCGATGAGGATACCGAGCAGTTGCGTTCGTTTTTCTGCTGATAAAAAACATAACGGCGGCTCGTATAACTCTCTTGCCGCCGTTCCGGTGTTTTAACAGGTGTAGAACAGACCGTGATATCATTTCAGCGCAGCGATAAATAACAGTTTTCAAGGAGCATTTGTATGTCTGTTTGCCGTGACCTCTCGTCGAATAAGATGTTCAATAATACAGATCTTCATATTCCGTTTGTACCGGTGAATGAGCAGATTCACAGACAAGCGGTGACTTGTCCGGAAAAGACAGCCGTTATATGCTGCGGCGAAAGAATGTCCTACAAGGAGCTGGACAAGCTTTCCGACAGTATCGCAAGAGCGCTTATAGGAAATTGCGTTAAAAGGAACGAACTTGTCGCCGTCCTTTTTGAGCGTGAGCCGACAGCTTACGCCGCAGAGATCGCCGTGCTCAAAGCAGGAGCGGGATTTGTGCCGTTTGTTCCGGAATACCCCGATGATCGCATCGACTACTGCATGAAGGACTGCGGGTGCAGACTGCTGCTTACGACGAATAAAATTAAAGAATCAAGACATTTTTATGAGACCGACTATGAAGTAATAACGGTTGAGGAAATCCTTCAAACCGAACAGTTGTCGGATAGGAATATATCCTTCCCGCAGGTTTCGGAAAATGATCTCGCGTACTGCATTTATACATCGGGAACAACGGGCAGACCTAAGGGCGTTCTGATCGAGCATCGGAATATTGCCAATTATGTCAATAAAAACGAAGTTTCAACAGAGGTCGTGTACCTTGCCGAGCCGGGAAGAATATCTCTGGCACTTGCAGCTTTTTCCTTTGATTTTTCACTTGAAGAAGAGCTTGTGCCTTTGTGCAGCGGAAATACCGTGGTCATCGCGACAAGCGAGCAGATACATGACCCGGTAAAATTCGCGGATATGGTCATAGAAACGGGTGCCGACGCGACCATGTGTACACCGACTTATCTGTGCGGACTGCTTTCGGTCTATGAGAGCAGGGAAGCGCTGAAAAGAATAAAGCTTTTCCATATAGGCGCGGAGATGTTTCCGAAACGGCTGTATTCCATGCTGCGCGGATTAAGGAAAGACAGCGTTATAATGAACGTTTACGGTCCGACCGAGTGTACGATAATAAGCTCGTCGTCCGTTGTCACGGGTGACGATGTTATTACCATAGGCAAGCCCAGAGCCAATGTTCGGTTCTATATTTTCGACCGAGCCGGTAACGAGCTTCCCGCCGGTCAGAAAGGCGAGCTTATAATCGGCGGAGCACAGATAGGGCGCTATGTCGGGCAGACCGATACAGAAGGAGCGTTCTTTACTTACAAAGGACAGCCCGCGTATCACACAGGCGACCTTGCCGAATGGACGGAGAACGGCGAGGTAATGATCTGCGGCAGGATCGACGATCAGGTAAAGCTTCGCGGCTGCCGTGTCGAGCTTAGTGAGATCGAAGCTGTGATGACCGAATACCCGGGTATCATAAGCGCCGCCGCCGCTTTGAAAAACAAGGGGGACAGTGTGTATCTTGTGGGGTATTATACCGCAGCGGCGACAGTCGATAAACATTCGCTGAAACGTCATCTTAAAACGAAACTTCCCGATTACATGATCCCGAGTGTTTTCGTGAAGATCGATAAGATGCCGGTTTCGATAAACGGAAAGATCGACCGAAATGCGCTTCCCGAGACGGACAACATCGAACCGGATACGCAGTATATCCCGCCCGTGTCCGAAAAAGAAAGAAGGCTGTGCCGCGCCTTTGAGAAAGCTCTCAAACGTCCCGAGCACAGCGTGGGACTTACAGACGATTTCTTCGATCTTTCCGGAGACTCCATTTCGGCTATGGAGCTGCTGGCGGAAGCGGAGATCGAAGGGCTTACATACTCAGATATATTTACATTCCGCACCCCGGCGGAGATATTGAGAGAACTCGATAAAAGAGAGCAAGAACAACAGAACACAGACCTTGACAAGCTTGATAGCGAGGCAAGACTTGTCCCGCACCTTGCGACCCCTGTTCAGAAGGAGCTTATGGATGTTCAGCTCACAGTCCCGAACGGTGCAACGGTAAGCTCGATTCGCTTTCTCATGCTGCTCGGCGGGGATGTGGCTGTTGAACGTTTCTGCGATGCTCTGAACGCGGCGCTTGCCAATCATCCCGGATTTGCATTCAAGTTTTTCCGTGATGCCGACGGTCGGTTATTGCAGAAATATGACCCTGCACTTATCCCGAAAGTTGAGATAAAAGAGATACCGCCCGAGACTGAGGAAACCCTTGCGGAAACGCTGATAACTCCCTTTGACAGGCTGCTTGACAACAGTCTGTGCAGAGCGGCTCTCTACCATGGAAAACGCGGCTTGTACTTCTTCATGGACGTTCATCATCTGCTTGCAGACGGCCTTTCTCTCCGCCCGATTTTGGGGGATATCGCCGACGGATATAACGGGAATGAACTGAAAAAGGACTGCTATCCTGCGCTGCTTGCTATGGAAGAGAAAAGAATGTCGGAGGGGCGATATGAAACGGACAAAGCGTATCTTCTCAACCGATACGGTGGTTACGACTGGTGTGTAATGCCGTTCGTTCCCGACCCCGCCTGCAATGAGAACGGAGCGGTATTTAAAGATCGTCTCGGGTTTAACGCAGATCGGGTGAAGGCCGCCTCGGAACGGCTTTCCGCTTCCTTTTCGGTAATGCATATAGCCGCCATTCTTCTTGCTATGTACCACTTTACGGGCAAGAGCGATGTTATGGCGTTCTGGACATTCCACAACCGTCAGACGGCTGACGCAGAAAACGCGGTGGGTATGTTCATCAAAACGCTCCCTGTGGGCGTTCATATGAGTGAGCTGCACAGTGTGAATGAGCTGCTTCTTTCCGTAAAGGAACAGGTGGTGTCGGGTGTTGCCCACAGCGCTTACAGTTATCTCGTGGAGCAGGTCTATTCCCGAAGGATAGTATGGATAGAATCCAACATGCAGGTGGATTTTGAAGGACCCGATAATGATATATTCGCTCCCGGATATATTGAGCTGAAAAACGCCTATACCGACACTGCTGACAATGTGATGCTTGCGATCATATCGGAAAGCGGGCATGATGACGGCGGATATGACATCACATTCGACTATAAAGGAAAGGGAATTAAAACAGCCGATGTGGAACGACTGCACAAAGAAATAACTGCAATGCTGGAGGCTATCGTTCTCGACGAGGGATCCACTGATATGCTATGCTAAAAAACGAGGAGACAGATATATGGAGCAAACAAAAAAGGAAAAAATATCACATCTTGTATGGAAAGCGTTCCTGCGTCTTCTGCCTGTGCAGATATTTGAGATCATCGTATTTGCCGTCAATACATTTGTTGACAGCATCGTTACAAGTCACTTTATCGGTACCGACGGAGTTGCCGCGATAGGCTTTTTTGCGCCTATAGCGACTGTGATCGGCATAACGGATATGCTTATTTTCGGGACTCAGATACTTTGCGGCAGGTATATCGGCGCGGGAGAGGGCGACAAGGTGGTATCTCTTTTTTCCACCGCTGTTGTTTTTCTCGGAGCGGTAAGTCTGTGCATTACTGCTCTCTGTCTTGCTTTCCGGGAGCCGCTGGCAGTGCTGCTCGGTGCCGAGGGAAATATCGTCGGTCTTGTATCGGATTATATAACCGGATATGCGCCCGGAATGATCGGTCAGGTGCTTATGGGAATGTTCATGGTGTTCCTGCCGTATAACAATGACATAAGGCGCTGTTACATCGGTATCGGTGTGCTGATAGTATCCAACACGGTCATGGATATTCTGTTTGTGGGTGTGTGGAATATGGGGATATTCGGTATGGGGATCGCGACCTCGTGCAGCTATCTTCTTTCATGTGTTGTGATGCTTACCGGCTGTACATCGAAGAAAAAAGCCGTGTATTTCAGGTGGAAGGGGCTGTGTTTTGGCCGCCTTCCGGAAGCTGTACGCTTCGGGCTTCCAAGCCTGATGATGGTCGTCGGCTGCACCGCAAGGGGATTTGTGATGAACCAGGCTCTTATGTCAAACATAGGTTCCGCAGCCGTTGCGGCAATGACGGTGCAGGGGACTGTATGTGCGATCGTGGGCGCTATACCTATGGGCTGTGCAAACGCGTTTCTTACCATGGGAAGCATTTACTACGGCGAGGAGGACAGGCGCTCTTTCACAGACCTCCTGCGGTTCTCTCTGAGATTCGGAACAGTTCTTTCCGCAATTGTCACAGCTTTGCTGATGATATCCTCCGGTTGGATAGCGTCGATATTCTTTGCCCCTTCGGAAGAGGCCTGGAAAGTATCACACAGAATGCTTCTGCTGTTCCCGTGCTTTTTAGTTCTGAATACGATCGCAAGCCTGCTGCTTAAAACATACCAGCTGCAAAAAAGAACGAAGCTTGTCAATGCTCTGTCGGTGGCGGAGCCGCTTATTATGGCGCTTTTAGCGGTTGCTCTGATAGGAGTGCTGGGCTCGGACGCTGTATGGCTGTCATTCCCGTTCAGCGAGATCTTATGCCTCATTGTGATCGCGGTCTCGGTTATGCTGAACTCCGGAAAATTCCTTCCTTCATTGACTGATTGGATGAAGCTGAGCCCGGATTTCGGAGCCTCGGAGGAAGAATGTCTGGAATTCTCCGTGCAGTCAATGGACGATGTACTCAGAGTTTCGGCCACTGTCATTGATTTCTGCCGCAAGAGAAAGATAGACGAGAGGAAAAGTATGTTCGCGGGGCTTTCGGTGGAGGAAATGGTGGGGAACGTAGTTGAACACGGCTTCCGAAACGGAGAAAAGCATAATGTGAATGTCCGTCTGGCGGCGAAGGATCGTCTTGTGATATGCATACGCGACGATTGCCGCGCGTTTGATCCTAAATCGCGTCTGGAGCAGTTCGCTCCGGAAGACGTGACAAAGAACATCGGTATCCGCATGATCGCGGGACTTGCCGAGGAGATGAACTACCAATGCACCGCGGGAATCAACACGCTGCTGATACGGGTGTAAAAATGGTATGACGGCAGCGCGATGTCAAATGCATAATCACTGTCGCGTTCGTCACACTGCTTGTCGGGAGATGCTTAGATGAAACTATTTGATAAAATACCGTATCTTGAAAATGACCGCATTGTTATAAAACAGGTAAACGACAGCGATGCGGACGCATTGATGAAAATGACCCGGAATGATACTGTATATCGGTACTTTCCGACATTTCTGTTCGAGAAAAAGTTTGATGATGTACAAATCGTTATAAGGGAAATGTACAAGGAACTGTTTGCTTCAAAGAAATCGCTCATTCTCGGTATATACCCTAAGGAGTTCGGCTGTTTATGCGGTCTTGCGGAGTTTTACGGGTATAAGGAAGATATTCAGAAGACCTGTGTCGGTTACAGACTGGATCAGCCCTATTGGGGCAAGGGGATAGCTTCCGGGACAGTTAAGCTCATGGTGGATTATCTTTATGCCAAAACCGATACAGAAATAATCACCGCAAGCACAATGATAGAGAATAAAGCATCTGCGCGTGTGCTGATGAAAAACGGATTTATTCGTACAGCCACTGCGGTACCCGAAGACTGGGGATATGACTCGCCGACGGTTGCCGATAAGTGGTTCAGATGAAGCGTTTTGTCGGGGATAGAAGAACTGAGAAATTCTGATCGGTAGAACTGAACAAGGGAACAAAATCATGCGGAAAAACACAAAGAAAGTCGACATAATAATCATCACTGTAATAATTCTTCTGATAGCGGATGTGATATTGCTTGCTGTTATGTCGCAGAGTAAAAAGCCTGAGAACGGTGAGTTGGCGCTGTCCGATTTCAACGGGAAACAAGCGGGAATTATAACCGGTTCTGTGCATGTGCAGATCATAGGAAGACTGTTTCCGGGTTCCGGAATATCTGTATGGTCATAAATATTACTGTTGTATTTACTGAAAAATATTGACCATTTAGTCAATTTGTGATATAATATACAGGTAATGATCGTGCTTCTTTAAGAATGTTCAGTGTTCTTGATAAAGAAGCCGTTTAAAGATTTTCACTTGTAAGGAACTCTGAATTACTATTTTTCAACCTAAGGAGAACTACCATGTCAGAAGAACTCAACATCGAAAAGCTCAGAGAAGAAGTCAACCCCGTGTACAGCACGGCGCAGTCGTGTATGCAGCAGATAGCAAAGCTGGGTGACGCGGATTCGGAGGAACTTCGCAAAACGCTCGGGTTTGCCGAATTCGGCGCTGATTCAAAGGAACGTGCAGCCGCTGTTCCTCCGGAAATACTGAGCGCTCTTATGAGAGCTATGCCGGTATTTATGGCAACGATCGAATCACGCTTTTTCTCTTGTAACAACCTTATCGTAAGCTCCGGCGTGAAGAACGTACTTGACCTTCCGTGCGGATATACCGCACGCGGCATAAAGCTTGCAAAGAGCGGCATCAACTACATCGGCACCGACCTTCCCGCAGTTATAGACGCGATGAATCCCGCAGTCAGCAAGGTAATAGGTGATAACAAGAACATTACATATCACGGAGTTGACGCGACGAACTACGCGTCGATCAGAAAGGCTCTCGAAAATGTCAAGGGCGAACTGCACATAACCACCGAGGGTCTGCTGATGTATCTCACACAGTCCGAGCTTGAAACCGTGTTCGGCAATATCAGAAAGATACTGCTCGAATTCGGTGGCAGGTGGGTCACGGTGGATAACGACCTTGACGACACATCGGCTGTTGCTATGAGCGCGGTATTCGCGGATATTCCCGGCGGGAAGGGCGATGAACTCGGACGCAAGGTAGCCGGTATGGTATCAAAGACTACGCTTGCGAACAACATTTTCTTCGACAAGGACAAGGAGAAGGTGAAGAAGTTCGTTTCCGACATGGGTTTTGACCTCGAACTTGTCCCCATGAAGAAGTATATGCCCGAAATGCTCCGGTCCGTAGCACAGCTTCCCGACGATCTCCGTCAGAAAGTGACTGAAGCGTTCGGCTCGACAAACTTCTGGGTAATGACAGCGAAGCCCGGCACAGTTGAAAAATTCGAGTGCAAGGAAGACAACTTCAAGGCTGATGTTAAGCTGTCCGACGATACTCTGAACGTGTCGCTTACGGGGCGTCTTGATACTATCACGGCTCCCGGACTGCTGGCACTTTACAAGGACGCTGGGGCAAAAGGAAAGATAACAAGCATCTGCGTTGATATGAAGGAGCTTGAATACATCTCGTCCGCAGGATTGCGCGTGCTTATGATAATGAGAAAAGCACTCGACGACGGGAAGAATTTCAGCCTTATCAACATGAATGACACGGTAAAGGCTATAATCGAGACCACAGGCTTCGATACTATTTTCTGCTGATAAAAAACATAACGGCGGCATTCGTGATAACCTTGCCGCCGTTAAGGCATTTACAGGGAGAAGAAATATAACCATATAAAGATGATCTTTCGATCTTCTTAATAATTAACAACCCTCTATTAACGAAAGGAGCAATCTGACATGGCAAAAAATCCCGACGCATACCTGCTTTACGAGTATATGAAAAAGGTGCCCTATACCGTAAGAATAAAGGTAAGGCTCAGCGAAAAGATCGACGAAAAGCTGCTTTATGATGCTGCACAGGAGGCTGTAAAACGGCTTCCGTATTTCAGCGTAAAGATCGAGCTTGATAATGAGCAGAATTACACCATTGTACACAACGACGCACCGATCACGGTAGCTCCCGAAAACGATCGACGGCTTGTTCTCGGCTCGGATAATGTGAACAGACATCTGTTTGCGATAACTTATCGTGACGATGTGATATGGTTCAGCTTTTCCCACAGTATATGCGGCGGAGCCGGCTCTATGTTCTGGGTCAAAACCACGCTTTATGCTTATCTCACCAAGAAATACGGTCACATCGAGCCGCCGGAGGATATAAAGCTTCCCGGTACTCCGGTCGATCCCGCTGAACTTGCACTGCCGGACGCGAACAGTCTACCCGACGACAAGCCTGTCACAAGGTATAACGGCGGGAACTCAAATGTTGCTCTGATGCGGTTTATCAAGTATCTCATAAACCCGTTTGCAAAGGATAATTACTACTATCAGCTAATTATACCGGCGAATGAATTCATGGAGTATGCGCGGAAGATAGACGGAAGCCCGAACACCGTTCTGTCGGCTTTATTCTTCAAGTCAAATGTAGCTTATTTCAAGGAGAAGAAGGACACACACCTTTCGGTACGTATAGCGGACGATTACAGAAACGACATCGGCGCAGAGAGCTCGTACCGCGATTTTGTCCGTCTGCTTCACATCAAGTATGACTGGAATATGAGGGATCAGTCGATCGAAAAGCTGAATATACGTGCCCGAGGCGCAATAATAGGTCAGAGCCAGCCCGAGCTGAGCTATGAAAGATACAAAAATCTTGAAGCGGTTCACAAGGGCATTGATGAACAGCCTACGCTGAAGGAAAAGAAAAAGTACGCTTCCAAAAACAGCACGTTCCGCAACGATACCCGCGACACCTTTACCATAAGCTATACCAAGCCTACCGATTGGGGCGAGATGAACAATTACATCAAAGAGTTTTTTATCATAACGGACGGCGACCTGATGTTGGAGGTAATCGCGCTTAAAGATAAATTCTGCATCTCTTTCCAGCTTATCAACAAGGACCGCACGCCGTTTGACCTGTTTTGCAGACTTCTTGACGCGGAAAAGATACCGTATGAGGCTTCGGAGCAGAACAAGAGACTGCTTCCGAAGATAGAGCTTCCGAATTGATATCTGAATTACGAGCCGGGGGGAAAACAAGTTTCAATGAAAAAATCTAAGACCTCAATATCAATGGCGTCGGTCATCTGTCTGCTGTCGATATTATCCCTTTTTTCCGGCTGCAAGGCGGAAACGCCAGCAGTAACAGAGACACAGACCGTCACGCAGGCAGCGTCATACAGCTATGAGGAATTTTCTCTTGAACGAAACGGTATATCGCTTCATCTTGACTGTGTCAGAAGCGATGCTGCACAGCCGGACAGGAATATTCTTCTTATTCACGGGGTGACTTATTCTTCGCACGAATTTGACGTAGACTATGAGGATTACAGCCTTGTGCGAAAGCTCGCGCGGGAGGGTTATTCGGTCTGGCGGCTCGACATTTCGGGCTTCGGACGTTCGGAAGCGGTTGAGAACGGATTCTATGCCGATACCGAATGTGCAGCCGAGGATATAAACGCAGCAGTTGAAAAAATTGTCAAAGAATCGGGACAGGAAAAGATCGACATACTCGGCTGGAGCTGGGGAACTGTGACGGTGAGCCGCTTCGCCGCGGATCATACCGGGCACATCAACAAGCTCGTGCTGTACGCGCCGATACTCAGCGGTATCGGAGAATATGATGTCACAGAGCCGTTTCATCACAATACCTGGGAGCACGCCGCAGATGATTTTCAGCGTGATGCCGACGGGAATTTCGACTACACTATGGCCGATCCCGTAGTGATAGAAATGTTATGTTCGAGCAGCTGGCATTACGACGGCGAGCAAAGTCCGAACGGCGGACGCAGAGATATATGCGTGTCGGCTGACGAAAAGCTGATAGACCTGACAAAGCTGAAAGCGCCCACGCTTGTTATCTGCGGAGACAGCGACCCATATCTGAATTACGATCTTGTCAACGCCGCAGTAGAACAGCTCCCGCAGGGCTCAAAGCTTGAAATGATAAAGGGCGGCTCTCATGTCGTGTTTATTGAAAAGCCGTATTATCATGATTTTCAGGACAGGCTTATCGGATTCTTGAAAGAGCAATAATTTATCAGATCATTTGCTGTGAACTGATGTGCATATCTCCGCTTTTATGATATTCCGGAGGATAATAATGACGAAAGATAAAGAAAAGTATCTGTATCATGGTCCGTTAATTAGCGGATGACAAAAAACATAAACCGCCGTTCAGGTTCGTCATGAGCGGCGGTGCTTTTGTTTTGGACAGATCGTCATGTAAGGCGGTATGCAGATGATATCATCTTTGAAACTGAGATCGCGGGATGTGTAACATAGCATTCGCCTGTATTTAAGTGATTTCTGTGTCAATTTTCAACGTTATAATAAACAGTTTGAACGGAATTTACCGGCTTATCTCTTCAACTATATCAGACAATACGGCAAGTAAAGCATGTGACCGACGTTTTCTATAATATGTATTTCTTTGATTTTGTACTCTGATTTGTAATATTCCAGAAATGAGACAGGAACCATATCGTCTGCTGTGCCTTGCCAGATAAATATCGGTATATTCTCGGATATCTCCACCTTTTCACGTTTCTGACACAAAGCGTAGGCATCGTAACATACGCCGGCACCGTAATTTGCATCAGCATTGAGAGTTGACATTTTTATCAGTCCGGGGTTTTCTTCCATGAACTTTCTTTCAATGTCGGAGATCGTTTTCATGTTTTCGGCAAGCTGTTTATCATAGTCTCTCTGGATGTTCTTAGACATTTTTCTGAAATAACTACGGGAAAAACCTTTTGCTTTAAGAGAAAGAAATGATATGAATTTCCAGAACTTGTTTACCGCTTTCTTTGTTTTGGGGCAATTCAGCGGTATCATACTGCTCACAAGCGACAGCGACTTTACGATCTCGGGAACCATCTCCGCAAAGACCTGTGCGTAATACCCGCCGGCACTGTGACCTATAACTCTCACTGTTCTGACATCATGGCTTTTCAATACGTTGTACACATTTTTCAGAAAGTCCTCCATTGAATAGTATTCAACGACCGAAGATTCTCCCACGCCCGGTCTGTCAAATTAGATAATGCAGTTTTTATCGTCCTTAAGCTCCGGGAAGTATCCCTTTGAGCCCGTAAAACCGTGAAAGAACAGTATCACATCATCGTTCCATTCATTTTGTCTTGTGTATGCTAACTTTATTTCACCTATATCTGCGTATTCATTGTAAAACATATTACTCTCATCTAATCATATGCCTTATTTCTTCCTTCTTTATCGTTCTGTACAGCAGCCATACCGAGCCTGTCATCATAATCACTTCCGTGACCGGCTGCGCCCAGATCATTCCGTTAAAACCGAATATCCTGTCGAGCAGCAGGAGCAGCGGCACATACAGGAAAAGCTGTCGGACAAGCGTTATCACGAACGCGTACACGGGCTTTCCCATAGCCTGGAATGACATTCTGCACATCGAGACCGCGCCGACAAACGGGAGAATTAACATTATCGTGCGAAGCACCATGCTGCCCGTTTCGATGACCTCGGCTGTCTCGGTGAATATCCCGATAAGAAGCGGCGCAGTGATACCGTAGACTGCCATAACAAACAGCTCTGTGCAGCTTACAACCATAACACCTGATTTGAGAACATTCAGCATTCGAGGATAATTCTTAGCTCCGTAGTTATAGCCCATTATCGGCTGTGTACCGGACGCAAAGCCCTGATAGATGTAGTTGCCGAGCGACATTATCTTCTGTGCTATGCCCATAGCGGCGACTGTAAGCGCGCCATACGCGATAGCGAGATTGTTGTTGACGATGTATGCCACCGATGTGAGCAGGGTTTCCAGAGTTGCCGGAACGCCAACCCAGAATATTTCTTTAAGTATCTCTGCTGTCGGCTTGATATACTTTATGTCAGGTCGCAGCAGAGTTTTCTTCGCAATATAGAACGCCAGCGATACAAGCAGGCTCACCGCGTTGCCGAGTATCGTCGCAATAGCCGCACCGGAGATCTTCATATCAAGTGTGAAAATGAAGATCGGGTCGAGCACGATGTTCGTTATCGTTCCGACTATCATTCCGAAGATAGACTGCTTTACCGAGCCTTCCGCACGGAGAAGCTGTCCCGCTGTGTAGCTGCCCATTGTGAAAATGCTTCCGAGGAACAGCACGAAAACATACTGCGTTGTGTAGTCGAATGTGGTGTCGTCGGCTCCGAGACCCGTTACGATCTGCGGTAAAAGAAGCAGCCCGACTGCTGTGACGATAATGCTGTTTATTACAGTCAGCAGAAATCCCGATGTAAGCGTATGCGCGGCTTTGTCAGTGTCTTCCGCACCGAGGCTTCGCGCTATCAGCGAGGATGCGCCCGCGCCGATCATGTTGGATATCGCTATCATCACCATCATCACGGGGTATGCGAGGTTTACCGCCGCAAGCTGATAATCGTCACGCATAAGCCCGATGAAATATGTGTCCACAAGGTTATAGAGCACCATTATGAACATTCCGGCTATCAGCGGCACACCGAGCTTAATGACAGCCTTGACGGGCTTTTCCTTGCTTAAAACATATATTCGTTTATCTTCTTTTTCTTCGTTTTTCATGATATATCTTTTTACCGTTAGTGATTCAGCCGTCGGCGGCTGTACTGTTTCCTTCTCTTACTTTCATTGTACGCGAAATAAATCGAATTTTATTATACCATATCCTGAACTGAAAATCAAGATGAAACTGCCTTAATGCCGCCGTAATCAATCCGGAGAAACACTTCTTCTGTGACAGATATGGCATTTCAGTCACCAATATCGGCAGGTCGCGTATGACCTACTTGAAATTAATTCCCGGTTGTGATATTATTGCATACAGAGAGGTGATACCGTGAAATTTCGATAAACACAGACCGACGCTCGGTGACACCGAAATAACCGTGAACTGTCCGGCGCTTACTCCCGAAACGGAAAGTCTGATCGCGGTATCTCGAATCATGGACAGTCAGATGACGGTCATAATGGATAACGAGGAGTTCACACTTGGCACATCAAAGACAGAGTAATGCAAAAACATGGATTTGAGGGAGGAACAGAAATGAAGAAATATGCGTTACCGGCCATAATGTTGATTGTTTTTGAAGCAGTGGCAATTACATTATGGCTTACAAAAGATAATCTGTTTTATCTGTTTAATATCAGCTATATAGGAATTTCCATTTCCTTAGGTCTCTTTATTTTCAATCGCAAGATATGTAACATAATCATCACTGCTGATTAACTTTGCAACAGAACGTCTTTTCTCCATATCCCAATCTTCGGTATAAACACAGTTCACAAGAACATATTCTCCGTTGTGTTTGCGATACACTCTTTTTACATCCTGTTTTCTTGCGTAATTGTCCAATGAATCCGGTTTGAAGTTTTCCGCTGATAATAATTCAATTCTGATCACTTTTTCTCTCCTTAAAATTTATACTCCAACGGTACCTGTTTTCCTCGCAACGGTCTCGCCTGTCATATTACTTATTCCGGCAGTGACATATAATTGCAATTCCGGGTAAATCAACGATCTTGTATATACTTTTGCAGTCTGCGGGTTTTATCGTCCGCGGAAATGCAGTGTATCTCCACTGCGGTCTCTTTATTTCCTTCTGTGATATAAACTTTCATATTGTCCTCGCTTTATTAAGCATTTCCCTGACGTCATCTGTATTATAGCACGCTCTGCCGGAATAATCAATAGGTTGAAAGGTAAGCGGTACAATTCGGCAGCTATGCGGTCAGAAAATCTTTATCAATATCCTCACATATGCAAAAGCGGTATTGTCCGGTTTGCGATCCAGGACAATACCGCTAATGTCATTTCCCGTTCAGTTCTTCTTTACTTCATCATTGCAAGCACTATAAGTGTATTACCTTTTCTCCATAAACACGAATATCAATTCTTCATCAATGGGTTTACGGTCATAAATCGTATATCCCATTTTCTGATACAACCGTATATTATCTACAATTTTTGTACTCGTATCAGTTCGATAATATCACCAGGAAGTCCTTATATATAATCCGGAGGTGGGCTGAAGACTTTGCGGTAAAGACTGCGCTTTGCTATCAGCGACTCTGACGGCACATATAAGGCGGCTGTCTCCGACGTCAACGGGCTTGCGGTGTTCGAGGAACTGTCTGTATATGCCAAAAACGATGCAAATATCGTATATATACGGCGTATGAGCTCAATACCCCCGAGCGTTACCATACTCCGAAGGCGATAGACGGCATAATACTTGCCGAGCTGTCCGATGCGAACAGGTGCAACTACGGCGAGATTGAGAATAAATTCATGTCCGGAAAAGCAGAATTTGCAGAATAGATAATTCTGTGCACTTCGAACGCAAATACTTCATTTTTCAGGTCAATATTATTAATTCCTTCTCCGCCAATGCGGCAAAGAATTTTGCAGCAGGCAGCAAAGCCGCGGGGTCGGCGGTAAACAACGGGTGGTGATTATCGTACCCGCCGCCCGTTCCGATACGAAATAACGCTCCGGGGGCAAGCTTTAAATATCTGCTGAAATCCTCGGCGATCATTGTGGGCGGATTTTCCTCGACTTTTAATCCTACTTCTCCGGCTATAGCCCCGGCAGTTTCGCATACCCCGGCATCGTTGAGCAAAACATCGGGACCATTCTCATATTCAAATGTCGCCTCACAGCCGTAAGCCTTGGCGGTATTAACTGCAAGCTGCTCAAGGCTTTGACGGATATCGCTGCGGACAGTCTCCTTCATAGCACGCACAGTTCCTTCAAGAATAGCGGTCTCAGGTATCACATTCCATGTGTTTCCCGACTGCACTCTCGTGATCGACACCACAGCCCCGTCAAACGGATCGAGCCGACGGCTGACTATGGTCTGAAAAGCGGAGATGACGGCACCCAATGCAGGTATCGGGTCAATACCCATGTCGGGGTCGGCTGCATGACAATCTTTTCCCGTAATGCGTACAGAAAAACGTTCGGCAGACGCCATAACAGGGCCCTGCCGTATGCCGATCGTACCCGCGGGGAACCACGGATAGGTGTGCCCCGCAAGAAATAACCGTACATCGTTCAGCAGACCCGTATTTATCATTATATTCGCGCCTTTGTCTGTCTCCTCTGCGGGCTGGAAGATCACCTTGACCGTACCGGGCAATTTATCTTCCCATTCCTTCAACAGCATTGCAGCACCCAGCATACACGCCGCGTGAAAATCATGACCGCAGGCGTGCATTACTCC
>JAFZOA010000044.1 GCA_017550775.1 Ruminiclostridium sp.
CCACACTCTCACTCATTTGTCAAGTACTTTTTTCAATTTTTTTGAAAAATTTTTTCGCTGCCTTTCGACAGCCGCTTGACACTTTTTTGAGTGGAACTTGCTCATTATATCACAACTATCTTCGTTTGTCAATACCTTTTTTGAAAAAATTTCAATTATTTTTCTTTTTCTCGATCACAAGCCCTACAACAAGCGAAATGACCATGACTGCCGCCGTTATTCCGAGCTGCCTGAGCATAGCTCCGCTCGACGCGGGGTTCTGGAGACTGTACATAACGTTTTCTATCGTCTTATCAATAGGTATATTGAAACCGAGCTCGGCGTTGTCCCTCTGCATCTCGCCGGTAACAAGCACCGCAAACAGACCGACAAAGTCCATCATCACGGTTATCACTCCGGCTATTACCATACCCTTGGTGTCGAAGTAATCCCCGCCTATCCTGTAACCGAGGAACACGAAAAGCATCGGAAGGAACCCGAAGACCGACAGGATTATGCTCTTTACTTCCGCGTCAAACGTGCTCATAAGCCCGAGCAGATACCCAAGCCCGCACCATATCGCACACCCGATCACCCCGAACAAAAGCGCCGCGATAGTACCCACGATAGCGTTGCTTCCGGGGCGTGGCGCGCTCTTTGCCATTTTGTTTATGCGTGAAGGTTTATCCGGCCTCGACGAAGGCACTCTTCCCTTGCTTACGACCCGCTGTTCGGACAAACGCGGCTTTTTCGCGCCAGGAGCGGTCATAGCCGCCTGCTGCCTCGAATAGTCCCTGCTCACAGACCCCATTTCGTCGCCCATACGCGGGTCAGTACCCTGATACCCACGCGGTCGTCCGTCGAACCTGACCGGTTCCTCCGCAACATTCGCGTTTTCATAGCTTCCGTAAGCAAACGCCCTTACATCGCCCGGTTCACGTCCGGAGGTAGCCTGTACCTTCGCCGCGTTCGGGTTGAACATAGGAACGCTTCCGTCCTCTTCAAGCGGAGTCTCCTCTGCCTCTATCTCGCCGCCCTTTGTATCGGTAGGCATATTGAAGCCGGAGTTCAGCTCCTCTATCTCGATATCCTCGCCCTCGTTGCTGTCATCGTAGAGCTCGGTGACCTCGACATTCTCGTCAATTCCGAACTTCTCTTCTTCCTCGACCGCGACCTTGAGCTCCTCACCCGGACCAACTCCGGGTGCGGTAAGCTCCGTCACCTCGACATCGACGACTTCCTCGCCTTCCTCGATGTCCTGTTCCGAGCCGAGCATCAGACCGTATATATTGGCATTCTCGACCTCCGCGCCTTCGGAAGTCTCCTCCTCCGGAGCAGCTCCCGCATCGTTTCCGTCGTACATCAGCCCGTCAAGGTTGTCGTCGCCCTCATTATATGTATTGGCACTTCCGAAAACATTCTCATCGACCGTATCTGTGTAAGATGCCGCCGTCTCCGTAGCCGCCGGAGGTTCCGCATTTCCGGTCTCCGTATCCTCGCCCGAGAACATCAGATGATCCAGCTCGTTACGCGTTTCTTCCTCTCTGATACGCTGCTGTTTCTCGTATTCACGCTGTGCCGCCTCGAAAATATCGGTCTCAGGCAGCTCTATTGGCTCTTCTTTAACGGTATCGTCCACCATGAACCCGCTCAGATCGACATTGTCATCCTTAACGGAGATCTCCTCGCCCACAACAGCCTCCACCGTATCTGCGGACAAGGTCGCCGGATCCGCGAGCAGATCCTCCATTGTCTCCGCGATCTCCTCGGCCTTGATCTCGGCCGCCGCCGCGGACATTGCGGACATAAGATCGTCCGCGTTGTTTACGCTTTCTTCCGCCGAAGGGTGTGTTTCCTCTGAAGCGTATGCATCTTCCCCGGAGACATCGTTCCCGGAGAACGTCTCTTCATCCGCATATACCTGTTCGGTCTCATCGGGCTCGTCGCCTGCAGTCACCACGGTGCCGGAACCGCATTCCGCACAGTACTGCACCACCGAGCCGCCATTCTTGTATATTGCAAGACCCTCCGTGCCTCCGCAGGCATA
>JAFZOA010000489.1 GCA_017550775.1 Ruminiclostridium sp.
AGTTACCGATACGACCGCGAAGATCACATGGAAAAAGGTCAGCGGCGCGGACGCGTACAGAGTGTACATGCTCAACAGCTCGTCCGGCAAGTATGAGACATATAAGACCGTGTCGGGAACGACCTGCAACGTCACCGACCTTTCCGCGGGAAAGACCTACAAGTTCAAGATAGCGACGCTCGTTAAGTCCGGCTCGAAATATACCGAGCAGAACAAGACCTCCGCGCAGGCGGTCAAGACCAAGCTTTCCGCGCCGAAGAACGTCAAGGCTTCCGCGTCAGGCTCCGCGGTCACGATATCGTGGAATAAGGTATCCGGTGCCGACAAGTACCGCGTATATACATACGACAGCGCTTCCGACAGCTACAAGACCTACAAGGACGTTTCCGCTCTGAACTGCAAGATAACCGGCCTTAAAGCGGGAACATACAAGTTCAAGGTAGCGGCTCTTGTAAAGTCCGGAAGCAAGTACACTGCTCAGGTGCAGTCCTCGGCAGTTTCCGCGAAGGTAACGACCTCGTCCTCCAAGACCGCCTCGTTCCCGGTAGAGTTCCCCGCTTTCGGCACAGGCAAGGCTGCGGCAAAGAAGGCAATGGGATTTGACAGTTGTTATGAAGCCGAATACGCACCCGGTATTTACGGTGTCGGCAGCGTGAAGAATATAAACGGCGTTGAAAGCATGGTATTCCTGTACTTCGACAAGAACGATAAGTTCATGTACGGCGCGGCTGTTATACCGAACAAGGCTTATACGTTCTCCCAGCTTGAAAGCATGATAAAGAAGAGTCAGGGCAAGGCGATCATATCATTGGAAAAGGGCGGCCAGAAGGTCGTTGAGTGGTACAACGAGAAGGAAAATGTCGTTTATGCGCTCATAGGAAGCGACAAGAACGATACTATGTACGGAGCGGTGGATTTCTCCAACTCGAATATCCGTACCGGTGAAGATCCCGAAACAGCATTGCAGAACATACTGTCTATGCTCGGCTGATGCAAATCGACACCTGTTATCTCCCCGTCCTGTGCGGAGGAGAAACAGTAAGACCCCGATGCGGTTTTACCGCATCGGGGCTTTGTTGTTTGCTACGACTTTATGAATGTGTCTATCTTGTCGGTAAGCGCGATCTGTACGTCCTTGTCCACGAGCCACTCCGGAAGATGCGTGAGCGCGTCGTAATGCGCGGTCAGATCCTCTGCCGTGATACCGGCGGCCGTCCATTCGTCGGTATCGTGCCGGCACAGCCACAGCGGCGGGTAGATCTTCTCACCCTTCACTATCGCGTACTCGCTCGCAAACGCGGCGGTTATCGCGGCCTTGTCACCGGAGGTAAGTGCGTTTATCTGCTCGTCGGTGTAAATCCCCGCGAGAGCTTCCCGCACATCCTTGTCGGAAATGCCGAAGTACTCTATAAAGGTATAGGCGTTCATGTAGTCGTCAATGCTCGTGATATCGGGATAAGTGCCGTAGTCCCCGGGCGATACAGGCTCCGCGGGTATTGCGTCGCCGTTCTCGGTGTACCGCGCTTTGGTCTTGTAGAAATGCTCGGTGTATTCGCGGGTCTTGTCATCCGCGAGGTAGCTTCCGTCCCCGGTATCCTTCAGCACGCCGTCCACCTTCAGCTGTAGTTCGAGCGGTATCTCATAGAACTCCGCAACGAACGGCTCCTCGAACACCATAGTTCCCGCGCCGGTCGCCGGGTTTTCCCACGCGGTGTCCACGCTCTCTGACAACAGCATATTGTCCGGTCCTTCCGCCTCCATAACGGTCACGCCGGAGCTGTTGTCGTCCGCGATACTCGCGACAGATGCCGGGAAAGAGTCCGCGTCCTGCTCCTCGTACAGTGACTCTTCTATCATGTCGTCATTATAGATCTCGAATTTCTCGTCGTCGCTGTCGTCGGCATCTTCCTCCGCAGCGATCGCTGCACCGTCGTACTCGTCCGGGACTTTCACCGGCTCGGCGGCTATGAGAAGTGCTGCGGTGGTAGTGGTGACCGCCGGAGCCGCTTCGGAAGCGCCGGCAACAGCGGCATCTTCATCGGCAAAGTTGTCAACGGCGGACTCACCCTCGGTGAAATACTCAATGACGGACTCGTCATCGGCTGCGGACTTGTTTGCGGCAGAGTCGTCCACCTTGGCGAGCAGGATCTCCGGAGCCCCGGCTGATTCCTCTGCGGCTTCCTCTGCGACGCCCTCATAGGCTGCGGCAGTCGTTTCCGCTTTTGTGTCCGCTGACCCGCCGTTTGCCCCGTTGGTCGCCGCGAAGTCGGTGTTTATCTCCGCTTTGGCGGCAGTTTCGGTTTTTACACCGTTGGTCTGCGACTGTACCGCCGCGAATGTCGCACCTGCCGCGATCACAAGCGCCGCGGCTATACCGCCGTATTTGACTGCCTGCATACGGATCGGCGGTTTCCTGCGCCCGGCTTCCTCGCGCATCATTGCCGAAACGCGGTCAAGCAGCTCGGGTGAAGGCGATATTCTGTCGAACGACTCATGCAGCTGTTCTCTATACATCAAACTCCACCCCTTTCAGCTTTTCTCTGAGCATATCACGCCCGCGTGACAGCCTTGCTTTTACGTTCGAGTCTGTGATCCCCACAGACTTTGCTATCTGGCTCACGCTCATGTCCTCGTAGTAGAACAGGCATATCACCGTCCGGTACTTTTCGGGCAGAGCGAGCAGCGCGTTCATCACGTCGCTTCTGGTCTCGGCGGCACTCAGCGCGGGGTCTTCGGCACCGGTATTCTCGTCCGGTTCCTCATATTCCCTGTGCCGGTTCCATGCCGAGGACGCAAAGGAACGCGTGCAGTTTATGGTTATACGAATGAGCCACGACTTGCGGTGCTCTTCGTCGTTGTACGTCTTATCCGCCTTTATGTATCGCAGGAACACCTCCTGCAGGATATCGTCGGCATCAAAGGTGCTGCCCGTGCGCGAGTACGCAAGGCGGTACACCATGTCGGCGTATTTTCGCATAACGGCATCAAAGCTTTCCCTCGTACGCAAGGAAAGTTCCGTCATTTTTCAGTCCCTCTCAGCGGAGCAATGCTCCAATATTTCCGATCTCATATATAACACTTCGCATCGCGGCGAAAGGTTACACCGCTTCCGATATTTTTCTTCGCGCAGTATGATAAATTCATTTCCCCCGCCCGAAGGCAGGGGAAGAAACAGGGATATCAGCCCCACGCGCCGACATTGGTTATCTTCGCGTAGCACGAGTATGCCGCGCCGAAGTTGTCGTTCCATTCGAGGTGCAGGTCGGAGAGTGTGAACTCCGCACCCACGGAGACATTCTTGTCCACGTTGCGGAACGGGTAGAAAATATCCGTCTGGAAATCGGTGGACATCATGTAGTCCGGATAGTCTTTAAAGAGGTTCCCGAGGTGCAGCATCGGCGCGTCGGAGTAGAAGCACTCACCGCCGGCATATACCTCGTCAAGGTAGCCGCCGTCATCACTTACACCACCGTTTGCGGGGAAGCCCAGCGTGCCGTATCTGTACTGATAGTTAGAGATATCGACCGGCAGGGGAAGAGTTTCGTAATTTATGGGAAGGAACTCTATATCGCCGGACGATCTTGCGTACATCTCGTCGTAGTAGTAGAACGCCGCGCCCGAAAGTGTTATTTCTCCCTCGAAATCGACTTCAACTCTTGAAAAATGGAACCCCTCGGTCGCGTCGATCTCAAACTCTCCGGTATCCGAGTTGTACGGCGGATAGAAATAGGTCTTTGCGGACTTGACGGTAAGGCTTCCGACCTTGTCCCCCGCCTCATAGCGGACAAGCTCCAGGAACGGCGCGGTCTCGCCGGTGTAGGTGAAATCCTCGGGAACGAACATTTCAGGGTTCGAGTAGCTCGTATAGCACAGTCCGGTCGAGGGCCGCATATACGCGAACGGGAACACAAGCTCGCCGTAATCCGTCACCTCCGCCTCGCTGCGGTAGTAGTTGTTGCCCGCCAAGTCGGTGAATATAGGGTCGTCGTAGAAAACGACATCACCGTCATATCCGTCGAAGGTCTCCTCGGTCTCGTCGGTTTTCTCCGGAGCGGAAGTCTCTTTGGCTGTGGTGGTCTCGGCGGCAGTGGTGGTAGTAGCTTCGGCAGCCGTGGTCGAAGCAGCGGCGGTCGTGGTGGTGGTGGCAGCTGCCGTGGTGGTAGTCTGTGCGGTGCCGCCGTTGTTACAGCCCGTGCAGACGAGTATCGCGGCAAGAGCAGCCGCAGTCAGGTATCTTTTCTTCATTGTTTTTCCTCCGTTTGTAAGTATATATATCATACTTTATATAATACAGTGTTTGACCTTCATTGTCAAGTAAAATGTGCATCGAGCGGAAAACCTGGTCAGTTCATCGTTATTCTCGCGGAGCATTGTGACAGGTCATCCTCGCTGCTCCACGCGAGCCGCAGGTCGGAGAGAGACAGGCTTACGCGCTTTACCGTGTCCTTATCGCCGAAGAACTCGTGCAGGTCGATATCGCCGTCGTAGTCGGAGTACAGGTTGCCGAGCCGTATCACGGGCGCGTCGCTGTACAGGCACAGCCCGCCGTTGTAGTGCGGGAACATATTCTCGTCGGTGTCGCAGGGCAGGAATACCGAGCCGAAGTCCTGAGTGTCTCCGGAGATGTCCGTCGGAACAGGGAGACCTTTGTAGCTGCTGTCCGGAATGAACAGGATATCGCCGGCGAGCACATCGTAGTGCTCGGAAGCGTAGTATATCACCGCACCTTTGAGCGTGATCTCACCGTCTATGACGATGTGGGTCTCATAGGGCGAGTACATATCCGTGGCATCGGTGTCGTATTCTCCCGTTTCTTCGCTCCGCGGCGGGAGAAGAGCAGTGGACGCTTCCTTCACGCGGTAATCGCCGACGCGGTCCCCGGCTTTTATCTGTACCACCGTTCCGAGCGGTGCGCGCTCCCCGGTGTACGCGAGAGCGTCGGTATCGAACAGCTCCGGCTGCTTTCTCGTGTCGGCGTATATACCGGAGGACAGGCGCATGACGGAGCTTTTGAACTCGCGCAGTCCCTCCGCGTTCACGGTGCTGTCTTCGAGGTAGTAGTTGTGGTCGCAGATGCCGGTGTAGATGACGGTGCGGGTGACCTTCGGGAGCGTGGTGCCGGCGGTAGTCTCCGGGACCTGTGTCGTTTCCGGTGCACCGGTACTTTCGGCCGCGTCTCCGGAATATGGCAGGGTGTGGTTTTCGACGCGCGGAGGGGTCTCGTCCTGTTTTTCGCAGCCCGAAAGAGCTATTGCGGCAGCGAGTGCCGTGGTGAAGAAAAAATATCTGAGTTTCACGTTATACCTCCCTTGTATGGGTGACAGCACCGGCAAATGATACAATCTTTTTGGTCAGAATTAACGAAAATCAAAATAATGACTGTAAATAATACAGCGATATGATATAATAAACTGGACATAGTATGCTCCTTTGCGTTACGGACGCCAAAGGGCGGGTATGCAGATGTGCCGAAAAACCGCGTTTGTTTATATTATAGCAAAAAACCGGTAAAATGTAAACAATTTCGTGGTGATATCGGCTCAAAACGCGCAAAATACACAAAAATTCGCAAATCGCGGTACCCGACCTAAAGTTTTCAAGCGTTCTGACGATATTATATATGTAATGTAGTATCTGTGATTTGACTGCAAAGGAGTTGAAAATATATGGAGATTAACAATCTGCAGCTTAATTCCATCAGCGCATACAAAAGGCTGAACAAGCCCTCGGCTTCAAAGAAGAGCGAAGCTTCCGCGAAGGGCAAAGTCAATACCGACAAGGTGGAATTTGACTTCGGACGTTCTCTCGCCGCCGCGCAGACAAACGCTGCGCTCCGCGCAAATGCGCCTGCAAGCGAAGAGAGACTTGCCGCGCTTGCCGAGAAGTACGCGGGCGACAACTGTCCCGTATCCGCCGAAGCCGTAGCGAGCGCAATGATCGCTTAAACGGCAGGTGTTTCCGCGCTGTGCGAACTATCTGATAAGGAGGAATCGGAAATGACACCGGAGATCGCTAAACAGGTCATAATATTCATGGAAAAATACAACAAGCATTTCGAGGCTTTGTCTGAGTTCGTTTCCGAGAAGCGCGCAAAGGTCATTGCCGACGACCTGACATGGCTGCTCGACTCTCTTACCGCCGAGCAGAAATTCATCATGGAAGGCAATGACCTCGAAGCGAAGCGCCTCGCCCTCTTTCAGAAGCTCGGGCTCGCGGGGAAAAAGGCAAGAATGCTGGTAGACGAATGCCCCGAAGAGCTTAAGGCAAAGCTCACCCTCGAATGCTCTGCGATGGAAAAGCATGTTGAGTTCATAAAAGCGACGAATGCCGATATAATCGACATCATCGAAAGAAAGCTTTCCGTACAGGAAAAGCTTATCAACCGTACCCATACCACCGCGTCAACATATACGGGCAAGGGCGTCAAGGTCACAAAGCACAATACCTCGGGCGGTTTCTTCGGCAACGTCTGAATGACCGTTCCGCAAGCGGCGCAAAAAGCCGCAAGGAAGGATTGATCCACTATGCGTCCAACGTTTATGGGACTTGAAATGTCCAAGCGCACCATTCAGCTCTCCCAGAAGGCTCTTGATATAACCGGAAGCAACCTCTCAAATTCCAAGGTCGAGGGTTATACGAGACAGGAAGTTGATATCGGTGCAAGCTATTTCAATAAATTCACATATTGGCAGACCACCACCTCGCGTATGGCTCTCACGGGTCAGGGCGCGATAGGGATCGGTGTTGATCAGGTGCGCGACCCGTACATAGACAAGAGATACCGTGACTCAACACCCGCGGTCTCCGAGTACAGCACCAAGACCGACATACTGAAGGAAGTCGAGACTGTGCTCGACAACATCACCACCGAAGGTCTCACCGCGAGCCTCGACACCTTCAAGAAGGCTCTGTCGAGCTATGCTTCCCAGCCGGACAGTGAGGAGCTCGCAAGTATAGCGAGAAATGAAGCGTACAACATGACCAACCTGCTTCACTCCTACTACGCCGACCTCGAAGAGCTCAAGGAATCCAACCTCGAATCCCTCGAAGCCTCCGTCCAGGAGACCAACAACATCATCGAGCGCATCGTGAACTATAACAAGGCGATAGTCAAGGAATATACCGCTATGGCGACCGGAAAGCAGGGCGACGGATATTCCGTTACCGGCGGCTACGGCCCCAATGAGATGCTCGACGAGAGAAATCTCCTGCTCGACGAGCTTTCCTATAAGGGAAGCATCACCGTCTACAACAACAACGACGGCTCGGTAAGAGTAATGATGGACGGCGTTGAGATCATAAACGGCGAGAAGTATGAGATACTTTACATGAAGAGCAGCACCAAGATCGAAGGCGACTACCCCTCCGAGCTGCTCAGGAACTACGCCGCATACGACGCTGCGGTGCTTCGCTGGACGACCGGCGACGAGGCTAACTTCTCAAGCGGCGAGATCAAGGCGTATGTCGATATCCTCAACGGCAACGGGATGTACGCTACCGGCTATCAGAACGACTCTTACGGCATACCTTACTATGAGTCCGCAATGAGCGCCTTCGCACATACCTTCGGCAACTACCTCAACTACTTCAACGGCGCGGTCGATGAGGACGGCGTTGTTATAGACAAGGACAGACTTCTCTTCTGCACCAGAGAGTATAACGAGGGCGAGGCGGAGTATGAGGACGTTGATATGACGCTCGCCAATATCCGCATTGCCGATTCGTGGATGAAGAAAGCTACCATGATAGGCGAGGTCAAGAACCCCTCCACCGGTGAGTGGGAGCTCTCTCTCGACGGTACACATATCAACCAGATCGCCGAGCAGATGAATAATAAAGTGCTTGAATTCGGCAACAGAGGCGACTATGAAGGTACAGTCTACGACTACCTGCTATTTATCAGCAACCGTATCGGTCAGAATATAGAGTTCAACAACAGCAGATATGAGGCGGCTTACGCAACGGCGGACGCGCTTCTCGACGCGAGAGACGCGGTATCAGGCGTTTCCGAGACGGAAGAGGGCATCAATATGCTCACCTACCAGAACTGGTACAATGCAAGCGCCCGTCTTATGACCGCTCTCGACGACGCTCTCGACAGACTTATCAACAACACCGGCAGAGTCGGTCTGTAACGGTTGAACGCGTTTTGCGCAATTAAGGAGGGTTTCCAATGAGAATAGCCGGAGATACGATCCGAAGGAACTACCTTAGCAGGTATGAGACCAACTATACGGATAAGTACAATTCCGAAAAGAAAATATATTCCGGTCGTCAGTTCGACCGTGCGAGCGAAAGTCCGATAGACGCTGCAAGAGCGCTCAGAGTAAGAAAGTCCATGGGTGAGGTCGAGACCTGGCAGGACAACCTCAAGACCGCGGATTCCGTTTACACCAACGCCGAGACTTCGCTCATGTCGCTTTCGTCCATACTCCAGCTCGCTTATGAGAAGCTGGTGGAGGGTGCGCACGGAACGAGAAATCAGGACGACCTTGATATAATAGCGATGTCCCTCGACAATTACGCCGAGGAAATGGTACAGTCTCTCAACGTCGATATCGCCGACAGAAAGATCTTCGGCGGACTCAACAACGAGACAGTAGCTTTCAAGATCGAAGGCTCGGGCAACAGCAAGTATGTTACATATAACGGTGTCGCGGTGAACTCCACCAACGACTATGAGGCGTTCCCGTACAGCGGCACCTCCTACCTCGATATCGGTATCGGCATGGTCACCAACAAGAACACCGACCGTATCGACGACCAGTCCGCGCTCCCGATAACCTTCAACGGCGCGGAGTGTACCGGCTGCGGAATGACAAGCAAGACCGCGTCTATAGATCTGGGCTCGCTCCAGAAGGACTACGACTACACCATGTCGATCTCCATGGGCGGAAGACAGCGCAACGTCCGCTTCAAGGGCGGCGCTACCCAGGAGGAGTCGGTTAGCAACATAAACCAGGCGTTAAAGGACGCGTTCCAGGAGACCGCCGAGCTCGACGCCGACACCGGCAAGCTTTCCTACGTTGACTATCAGGATATACAGGTGTACAAGAACGCACCTATCGACGACAGCACCGGTGCGTTTGATTTCGAGGAAATGGTAGCTTCCGGCGGTGCGGACAACTACTACTCGGTAGTTGTCTCCATGAACGGCAAGACCAAGTATGTCGATTTCCAGGGCGGCGACACGATCACCGACTGTATGCACAACCTTACCGACGCGCTCACAAAGGAATTTGGCGAGAACAAGTTCTATGTTCAGTCTGACGGTGTGATACTCAACAAGTCCGGCAAGTTCACCGCCGAGGTCACCAACGGCTACGACTTCGCTGATGTTCCGATCACGCAGAGAGACAAGACCGTTGACGGTTCACAGGACGCTATCGACATGGCGGCGCTGCAGGCCGCCGGGACTGATCCCGCCAACGCGGACAAGACATTCGCGGTGAGCATAAACGGCAAGCGCGTGGTAATGAATATAGGCGATACCGCAGAAGAGACCGCCGAGGCCACCAATAAGGGCATCGCGATATCGGCGGTATTCGGTGTTCCCGAGGTGCCGACGATCACCGAAACCGGTACGCTCGTAAGCCCGAACAAGGACTACATGATAATAATCGACAACGCCGACCCGAACGGTGCGCAGTTTGAGTTCACTGAGGTGGACGGTTACGCGAACAACATAATCCAGCTCATTCTCGACTCCGCAAAGCTTCTCAGAGAAGGCGACCAGGACATGGTCGCGAGATACGCCGATCTGCTCTACGCTTCACAGAGCAATCTCTCGATCGCCATAGCGGATCTCGGTACCAACTCAAAGTTCATAGAATTCAGCCAGGACAGACTTTCGGAGGTCATGATAAACCTTCAGTCCAAACAGAACGACACCGAGGCTACGGATCTTCCGAGCGAGATAACCCGCTGGAAGGTGCTTGAATCCGTTTACAACGCGTCGCTTCAGATGGGCTCCTCTGTTCTGTCCCAGACAATATTCAATTATATCAGTTAATTATTTTTACGAAAGGAGCTGATCAGCAATGGTTGACAGTAATCTTCTGAGTATTACTTCTATCCCGATCAAGGTCGAGATAAATATCAGAAAGGGGGAGCTGTCCAATCCCAAGCTCAATAATCCCGAAAAAGCGCTGAAGATGAATATTCAGGCTGAAAAGGGCGAGCTTAAGATCCATTCGGAGCCCCCGAAGATCAAGATCGATACTTACGCGGCACGTTCAAGCCTCGGCTATGGCAACTATAACAATTCCGACTTTGTCAAGAAGAACGCGAACGACGGGATCTCAATAGCTTACCAGGGCACCGCCAAGATCGTCAATGAGGGTGATCAGCTTGTTCGCGGGGTATCGCCCGCCGAGATAGCTGCACAGAACAACAAGGCGGGACAGACGATACAGACTATGATGGACTTCCTCCCGAAGGAGGGCGCGGATGTGACCTTCGAGGACGGCGTGCTCAATATCAACTTCGATGCGGGCGATGTGAATATCGACTGGGATAACGCGGGCGTGGTACCGCTCGAGTTCATACCCGGAAAGGTCGAGTTCAA
>JAFZOA010000490.1 GCA_017550775.1 Ruminiclostridium sp.
GATATCATGGCGCACGTCTTTGAGCGCTACTTCACCAACACGAAGGAAGTCGAGATCACCGACCGGCTCTGTGAAGCTGTCCTTCTCACCATTCTGAAGGAAGCCCCGAGAGTTATCGCAAACCCCGACAACTACGACGCGAGAGCCAACATCATGTGGGCGGGAATGATCGCGCACAACAACATTCTCGGCGTAGGCAGAGAGCAGGACTGGGCAAGCCACAACATCGAGCACCAGCTCTCCGCGCTGTACGACGTTGCGCACGGGGCGGGGCTCGCGGTGATAATGCCCGCGTGGATGGAGTTCGTGTACAAGCACGACGTGATGCGCTTCTGCCAGGTGGCGACAAGGGTGTTCGGCTGCAATATGGACTTCGCGAACCCCGAAAATACCGCGAAAGCCGGAATAAAGGCGTTCAGGCGGTTCCTGCACGATATCGGCATGCCGATAAACTTCGCGGAGCTCGGCGCGAAAGAGGAAGATATCCCCACGCTCGTTAAGATGCTCGAAGCCGGCTATGGCACCGTAGGCGGCTTTGTGAAGCTTTCATCGGCGGACGCGGAGCAGATATATCGTATCGCAGCGACCGCAACGCTCTGACAGATGCGATTTCACCAAAAATACATATTAGTGACATTGAGATTTCAAGCTTCTGTGTTAATCTGATAGTGTAGAATAGCCCCTTAAAGGAAGTGATCCGTGATGACAGACCCGTATATGATCCTCGGAGTAAGCGAAAGCGCGTCGGACGAGGAGATATCCAAGGCTTACAAGCGCCTCGCAAGAAAGTACCACCCCGATCTCAACCCAGGCGACAAGACCGCCGAGACGAAGATGAAGGAGGTCAACGCGGCTTACGAGACCATAAAGGATGTACGCTCCGGCAAGCAGACATACGGCAGTTCCGGGTACGGCGGCAGACAGAGCTACGGCGGACAGTATGGCAGCGGTCAGAGCAGCTATGGCGGCTACCGCGGCACATACGGTCAGACGGTTTACGGCTTCGACTTTGAGGAGCTGTTCCGTCAGGCGGAGAGACAGAGGGCGCAGAACAGAGAGAGACAGACTTCCCGTGACCCGATAAGCTCGATATTGAAGTTTCTGTCGGCGTTCTTTCTGATAAGGCTGCTGCTGGCGCTGTTTTTCCGTCCGTTCATGATATGAGGGAATGAGGTGTTACTATGCAGATAAGACAGAAGCTTTACGGTTTTCTCAGCGGGAGATACGGAAACGACCGGCTGAACTCGACGATCATGGTGCTGTGTCTTGTGCTTATGATCGCAAATATGTTTATCGGCTCGTATGCGTTCAGCGTGATAACGCTGCTGCTCATGGCATGGGTGATATTCCGAACCCTGTCAAGAGACTTATACGCGCGGCAGAAGGAGAACAGGGTATTTCTGGATCTCATCGGGAAGATCAGAGGCTGGATAAACCTTAATATTCGCCGTTTCAGGGATAGGAAGACCCACGTTTACCGCACCTGTCCGGGCTGCAAAAAGACGCTCAGACTCCCGAAGGTCAAGGGCGACCACACGGTATGCTGCCCTTGCTGCAAGCATGATTTTTCGTGCAAAATATAATACAAGTACAGATCACAAGGACGGGGGCTCTTCCCCTTGACCCTGTTGGGGCTCTGCCCCAAACCCCCACATAACTCCCATTAAGAAGTTTTCCTAAACCGTATCAACAAACAATCCACGGCGACATCTGTTTGTAACAATACAATAACGGAGGAAAACATCTATGGATACTATTTTAAATAAGCTATACTACGGCGAACTTTGCCCGAGCGAGAAACCTGCTCCACAAACAAAGCGCTGTATTGAAAACAGAGCAATCATTTGTGACACTGAGGAAAAGCTGATCGAACAGTTCCCAAAATGCAAGGAATTACTCGACACCTACTCGGACGCGCTTCATATTGAAGCTCAGCTTGAATGTGAGGCGGACTTTGCACGAGGCTTCAGACTCGGGGCTCTGCTAATGCTTGACGTAATGACAACTGAATAACAAAACAACCGGCTGAGTATCATAATGGTGCTCAGCCGGTTTATCTTTGTTATCGACAGCAACAAGCGCACGAGCTGAAGCCTGTGCGCCTGTTTTGTATAAATGCTTGTAGGGACATTTTGTTATATTGTGCCCCTGATCTCAAGTCCCGCGGTATCCACGGGCGTATCAGAAAACTCAAGGATATTTCCTTCTGTTACATCTTCAAAGTATGTATATCCCTCTTCTTTAATAAATCTGAGTATATCATCGTGATACTTTTTGTCAGCTATGACTCGAATACGGTTGCGCGGGATTTTGTCGGAATCCGAATAATAAACCAACTCGATTTTCTGTATCTCAAAATGATATCCTCCGTAATCGTCATTCACAACAGGGTAATCTCTCAGGAAACGAACAACTCCGGATATAAGCGTAAGACCTATGCCTGTTTCGGGCTCCCAAACCTGATATTTGAATGATGTTCTGTTCACAGATACTATGATTGCATTTCCGACACAGTAGTATTCCCATACACCATTATTATTTACCGTTGCCATCTGTACTGTATCAAAAATATCTGCATAGTAAGGCTCTGTCCGCTCAAATCCACTAAAATCTCCAACTGAAACAAGATCAGCACTATGCTTGTCAACTCCGAGTTCAATAATCATATCCGAGACTTCCGCAAGCGTTTCATATTCCCTTATACGGTTTGTGTAAACCCCGTAATAATCATATCCGTCACCATTTTCACCTGCAGTGAACCATTTGTAAGTATCGCTGTCGTACGGATACCTTGCATAAATTTCATTCTCATCGTATTCAAGTCGCGTCACCGTGAGCCAACTATTTCTCATTTCTTCAGGGGTTGAAAACCTGCAAATAGAGAGATCTACGCCGCTGTCCTCAAGGTATTTCTTAACGGAGTTTAGAGTGTTTCTTTCTCCTATTATCATCATATAAGAATCGTGCGAGCCACTGCGGTAATCATCTGTCGCTATTGCTGTTATACCACTTGTATCGTTGTATTTCTTCCACAGCAGTTCAAGTATATGTCGGAATACGGTTTTATGCTCGGAACGTCTGTATATCTCAACAGTGTTGTTATAATTATAGTATTCAAGCAGGAAGTCATTTCCGACAAGATAATGGCTGTAGCCATTTTCAGCACTATTCATCTTTTTTCCACTCAGAATAAAATACATCTGAACATCAGGCAGCATTTTCAACAAGTCGTGCAACAGGTTTCCCTGTTCGTCGCAGTAAGGGCTTACTGCTTCGACAAGTGCGTCCATATCAAATTCGCTTTTTATCTGTTTATTTGCAGCACTTAGATTTGTTATAAATCCGTCCAGCTTTATCCCGTATGAAAGCCAGTCATACCCGCTACCGTCTGCAGTACACTTACCATATACAGTGCTTGTCTCGTTTGGGTAATGCTCAACATTTATAGTATGTTCACGCAGAAGATTCAAGGAAGCTTCAAATGTAGGCTGAACCGTCTGTACATCATTAAGTCCGATATTCTCATCAGCGGTGCGTCTTTCGCAGTACACGATATAATTATTCATAATAGCCTTGTACTTAGGTATAAAGTCTTCTTCGACAAGATATACCGGCACATCGGTAAGCTCATCAAAGTGACTGCTTATATCGTCAGCGGTAATACCTGCGGCTTCCCACTTGTCGTAACTATTATTTTGTAACCAATACGGGCTGTATATCTTTTCCCCCTTAACTATTGCCCACTTACTTGAGAATGTTCTGCCAATAGCAGACTTGTCACCAGATAATAGTATCTCGACTTCCTCCGATGTATAATCCCCGGCTAAGGTGTGCTTGTCAGCAAGGGCTTCCCGCACATCATTGTCAGATATATCAAAGAATTTTATGAATGTATAAATATTTATGCCGGTATCAACACCTGTTCTATCTTCGGGTTCCACATATACAGATGACGTGTACTCCTTATATCTGCTGTCAGTAAGATAGCCTTCGCAGTCTTCGACATAGCTTACTACACCTTCGACCTTAACCATTAGCTCAAGAGGTATCAAATAGAATCTGCTGTCTGTCGGTTCTGTGTCCCAATCTGTTCCCATGCCTGATGCCGGGTTAGCCCACTGGAGCGGACGTTCAATAGTATTTTCAGGGTTTTCATCTATTATTGTGTCAGATTCAATATCACTCGTAATAGTATTATCGGATACAGTTACGTCATTTGTTGTTTCTGAAGTTATATCCGGTTTGGCAATGGTCGTAGTAATAGACTCACTTACAGCAGTCACAACTCCCGGTCTGTCGGGCTCCTTGACCGCGATCTTATCCCAATTCTGCCACAGCCATACTCCTCCGCCGACAACAAGAGCCAGAGCGGCAGCCATACCGAGTGCGCGGGTTATCCAGTATATTCGCATATCTTTCTTGCTCACTTCGGGGCTGACCTCAACAGGCTTGATCTCTATGACATTTCCGGTATCGCCGACAGTGCTGTGACCGCAAGAACGCGGCATTGCCATTGAAACATACTTCTCGTCAAGTCCGCCGAGAATATCCATAAACATTTCTTCTCGTCTCATATCGCGATACCCTCCTTTTCAAGATGTTCACGCAGCTTATCACGCATACGCATAAGACTTTTCCGCACTCTGTCCTCAGTGGTATTCAAGTCTCCCGCGATCTCGGCATAGGTGCTGCAATAAAAGTACCGCCGGATAAACATGATCTGCTTGTCGCGCGGCTGCATTGACAGAAATCTCTCGACAGCGTTAAGCACAACCTTTCTGTCAACTTCACTCTCAACGCTCTCCTTCGTCGGCAAACAACCCGCTATTTCCTCGAAGTCCACGGACTTATATCCGCTGCCGTTCTTGATACGGCTCGCTGTTTTGTACATGTTGAGTGCCAGATTACGCGCGATAGTAACAACAAAAGCACCGAGCTTTGCCGGTTTCTTCGGCGGGATCACGTCCCACACTTTCATATATGTATCGTTCGTACATTCCTCGCTGTCCTCACGATTCCCGAGAATGTTGTACGCAACGCTTCTGCACGCACCGCCATACTTTTTATCGGTCTCCGTGATTGCATCCTCGGAGCGGTCAAAGTACAGCTTTATAATTCTGTCGTCGTTCATTTCATCCTCCCGCTTTTTGGTCTCTATAATTAAAGACGATTTTTTTCACGCAAAGCGGACACTTATTTAAAAAATTTTTTCAGAAATATAATATCGTAGATTTTCGGGAAATGCAACAAACGCACAAGCCGAAGCCTGTGCGTTTTACTGCACATTTTTCCAGTCCTTCGGAACATCAAGCCAAAAAGCAGGCGTAAAGCAAGACCTGTAATCCGGAGATGCTTTCCAACCGTGTTCAAGGTATTCAAGCATCTCTGAATTATCAGAAAATTCCTTTACATTGCCCATTTCGATCTCGCTGTACCAGCCGTCATCATACCGGCTTTTCGGTCCGC